>NZ_QCZL01000004.1:0-290622 GCF_003634395.1 Yersinia sp. IP36721 | reverse complement strand
ACCCCACTTTCGCGCCAACCCTGCTCGGAAGCCTCCACGGCAAGTGAGGAGACAGTGAACTGCTGGGCTTACGAAACCGGCTCCGGTTTCGGTTGATATTAGTTTGGTGATACCTCACTTCCCAGCCTCAACCGAGGCGAGGAGAAACCGAACTATTCGGCTTGCGAAACCGGCTCCAATCTTGACGTGAGAAAGCTCAAATACGTGCTTTAAAGTCAAAGCCAATTCATATCTAAAACCGCATCCAGTTTCGGTTGATATTAGTTTAGTGAATACATCACTTCCCAGCCCAACCGAGTTAAGGAAAAACCGAACGGTTACACTTTCGAAACCCGACTCAATCTTGGTTTCCGGTAGCGAAAATACCCGCAAACAAAAACATCACCTTAACCACTCCCCCACCGAACGCCGCGAGATCTTAATTCCGCCATTCTTCAATTCATCGGGTAAGCGATAGAAAGCCACTGGGCGCTGAAATGGCGCGACCTGCGGTGCTAGCCAATCGGCCAGTTCTGACCATGAAAGCTGGGGATCGCTTTCGATCACCGCGACCGGACGCTGGCCAAACTCGCTATCGTTCACCGGCAAAATAAATGCCTGATAAACCTGAGGATGCCGCAGCAAAATGCGCTCAACATCTTCCGGCTGAATCCCTTCCCCACCGCTGAAAAACAGATTATCCAGCCGCCCAAGAATATGCAGTTCGTCCTCAAACCACTGACCGCGATCGCGGGTGTGCAGCCAGCCGTTCTCATCAGTCAAAGGAAGTAATTTGCCCCGCTGCCAATAACCGGCGGCCAGACAATCTCCTTTCACCCACACTTCCTGATCCACCAACCTCACCTGTCGCCCTGAAAGCGCCACGCCCACTCCGGCGTTGCCATTGGCTCGCTTGGCGCACACCGTGGAAGCCGCTTCCGTCAAACCATAACCGCACCAGCAGCGAATACCACGCGCTTCGGCTTGCTCGGTCAATTCAGTCGGAATCATAGCGCCACCTAACAATACGTCCGTCAGGCTCAGTTTTTCCGAAGGTTGAGTCAACAAACGCCAAAGCTGGGTCGGCACCAGTGACGCATGAGTACATCCCGCCAGCGCTGCAGATAATGACTGCATTGGCCGAATAACTAACGTGGCACCCACGCTAAGCCAGCGCCAAATAATGCCCTGCCCGGAAACATGGAACAGCGGCAATGACAACAGCCAGCTATCGTCAGTATGGAAAGACATCAGACTCAATACCCCTTCCGCGCTAGCCAAATGAGCATCGAGTTGATGTGCTGCCGCTTTGGGCAAACCAGAGGAACCTGAGGTCAGAGTTAGCGTCGCTAGACGTTGCCCGTCCCAAGGTTGCGGCGTTACAGGCGACGCCGCGCTGTCGGTCAGAGAAGTTAGCTCTAAGCCAGCCAAGTCGCTCCCGTGAGAATCGAAAATAAAATCGATATCCAGCCCCGGAAGCAGCTGATGCAGTAAAGTTTCAGGTAACTGCGGATTGAGTGGCAGGACGCGAGCGGCACACTGTAAAGCGCCCAGATAGGCCAGCAGCAAGCCATAGCTGTTTTTCCCTCTGACCGCAACGCCACGGCCTGCCGCCACGCCCTGATGATGAAAACTGGCCGCCACGGCGTCGATATCCGCCACCAGCCGTTGCCAACTGATAGACCGACCTTCCAGCCGCAGCGCCTCTTTCTGCGGTTGCAACTCCGCCCAGTGCCGCCATGGCCACTGGTTTAGCCGCGCCATATGCGATCCAGTTGTTCCAGCGAAATCAGCGGCAATTGACTGTCTGGCCACGGGCGTAATAGCTGCGCCTGCATCAGATCCAGCGTATCCAACCCCGGCACCGTATCCGGCGTTAGCCAACTGGCGAGCCGAGCCAATTGCGATAACCCCAGACTGGATTCAATGCTGGAACTGATTACCGCTACCAACCCCGCCTGATGAGCCTGTTGCACCAATTGTCGGCATCGGTTGATACTGCCAACCAGCGTTGGTTTGATCACGATTGCCGCAACGCCCGGCTCGGCCTGCACCTGAAAATCGGCTTCGCGCACGCTTTCATCCCAAGCAATGGCAATACCGGTTTCACGAGCAAAAGCGCGGGATTCGTCGCGGGTTTTGCACGGTTCTTCCAGAAAAGCAATGCGGGAACGCAATCCGGGATTAACGTATTTGGCAAATCCGTCGGCTTTGGCACGCGTCCAGCTTCGATTGGCATCCAGACGCAAAGTGAGATCCGGCAAGGCTTCCAGCAATACGTTGACGATCATCCCATCGCGCACGGCTTCATATAGCCCAACTTTGACCTTCGCCACTTTGTCACCGGGCAACGCCATCAGTACGTCAAAAAGCTCATCGGGATCGCCGTTACACAACGGGGCTTTACGATAATCCGCCTGTATCGGCAACGTCTGATTCAGCTCAGCCAGCGCACAGCTCAGGCCAAAAGCCACTGAAGGCAAAGGACTTTCCGCCGGTTGCTCTCCGCCCAGCCAAGCCTGTAACCATCGCTGTGTCACCGCTTCGGCTTCGGCCAGCGTTTCCTGACTGAATTCCGGCAGTGGGGAGATTTCCCCCCAGCCGCTGTTTTCACCTTCGCTCAATTCCACCAATAGCCCATCGCGACTTTTCAGCCGTTGGTTGCGCAGAATCACGCCCGCCTCCATAGGCAGACTAAAGCGATATAAACTCGCCCGACGCATTACGGATTACGCTTGAATTTGCTGAAGTCCGGCTGGCGTTTTTCGTTGAACGCGTTACGCCCTTCCTGACCTTCATCTGTCATGTAGAACAGCATGGTGGCGTTACCCGCCAGCTCTTGCAGACCAGCCTGACCGTCGCAGTCAGCATTCAGCGCCGCTTTGAGGCAGCGCAGCGCCATTGGGCTGTTTTCCAGCATCTCACGACACCAACGTACGGTTTCTTTTTCCAGATCGGCCAAAGGCACCACGGTGTTAACCAGCCCCATGTCCAACGCCTGTTTAGCATCGTACTGGCGGCACAGGAACCAGATTTCACGCGCTTTTTTCTGCCCTACGATACGTGCCATATAGGCCGCGCCCCAGCCGCCGTCGAAAGAACCGACTTTCGGGCCAGTCTGACCAAAAATGGCGTTGTCTGCGGCTATGGTCAAATCACACATCATATGCAATACATGTCCACCGCCAATGGAATAGCCTGCAACCATGGCCACAACTGGTTTTGGACAGGTGCGGATCTGGCGCTGGAAATCGAGCACATTCAGATGATGCACACCGCTGTTATCCTGATAGCCGCCGTAGTCACCGCGCACTTTCTGATCGCCACCGGAACAGAAGGCTTTATCCCCTTCGCCTGTCAGAATAATCACGCCGATATGATCGTCATAACGGGCATCGGCCAGCGCCTGAATCATCTCTTTGACCGTCTGAGGACGGAACGCATTGCGTACCTGAGGGCGGTTAATGGTGATCTTGGCGATACCATCACGGGATTTATGATAACGAATATCTTCAAACCCGGCTGAGCAGTCCTGCCATTCAATGGCGGCGTACAATTGTTCTTCGCTCGGATACAGCATATTAAGCATTCCTTTAACGGGAGAGTGATAAGAATAAACGCACCTGCTCGGCAAAAGCATCGGGATTGGCCCGATGGGCATTATGGCCAGCTCCGGCAAGGGTGTGTAACGGCAACCGGTTCTGGCGCGCCAGTTGCTGAAATTTAAGGTCTCGCTCACCGCACAGGTAGGCAAAAGGTATAGCCAACTGGTGCAGTGCAGGCAGCAGATAAGGCTGGCGACCCAAAGAGGTGGATTCAAGCATAGCAGCTACTGTGAAACCCTGATTGACCGAGCGCAAATCTATGAACTCTTGCCGCTGACTGGCGGTTAAATCAGCGAAAATCGGCTGTAAATACCAGTCAGCCAGAACCTGCGTCATGGGTTCCTGACGAAAACGCTGCGCCCAATGGGTATCACGTAGCAGACGCGCTCGCCGCAGTTCTTCGTTTTCCAGGCCGGGATTTCCCCCTTCGACCAACAAACCACGCAGCCCGGTATGTTCACCGCAGCAAGCGTGATACATGGCAATGCGCCCACCCAGCGAGTAGCCTATCAACCAATAATCCTGAATATTTTGCGCCGCCAATGTCGCATTTAGCTGACGGCTGACCTCGGCAAAATCACCGGGCGCTTGAGCAACCGAACCGCCGTGGCCCGGAAGATCGACAAACAGCGAGGGAAATTCGGTACAGCGCCCGGCTACCTCTGACCAATCTTCGCCATTGCCCAACAGACCGTGCAGCCAGACCAGCCAGGGTTTCGTGCCAGTGTGCGAATTGACGGTGCGGCAGGCCAGCGTCACAGTTCCGCCACCCGCTGCGCCAGATATTGCAACGTTTCCGCCCCTTCACTAGCCGGAACCTTTAGCTCAATCAGCGTCATACCGCCCTGTTGCCAGCTTTGCTGCACCTCTTCGTGCAGTTTCTCCCAACTGGACAAACAGGCATATCGCAGGCCAAACATAGCGGCAGCATGATCAAAACTGACGTTCTGCGGCATGCAGTAGAAGCGCTGGCGATCTTCTTCCGGCGTTGGCAACAGGGAGAAAATCTGTCCGCCGTTATTGTTCACCACTAACAGTACCGTCGGAGCCGAGCATTGGCGCAGTAACGCCAGGGCGTTCAGATCGTAGAGCGCAGAAAGATCGCCGACGATAGCCAGAGTCGGTTTGGCGGTAGCGCGCTGCACACCGGCGGCGGTGGAAAGCAGGCCGTCGATGCCGCTGGCGCCGCGATTGCTGTAAACCGGATAGCCAGCGGGAAGCTGGCCTAGCGCATCCACTAAACGCACGATCAGGCTATTACCGACAAAAAGCTGCCCGTTTTCCGGCAGTAATTCCGCCAGTCGATGGGCCACCGTGGCTTCACCAAATTTGTCGTTCAGATATTCTGCCACGCAGCCTTCGGCGCTGTCGGACCACAAAGCCAGCTCTCCGGCCCAAGGGGCTCGCGGCTGCGCCGGATGTAGCTCCAACCATTCGTCGATATTGGCTAACAACCGCCGCCCGCGGTGGTTAGCCGGATCGAGGCGACCCGCTAAATGATCCACCAGCCAGTATTCTTCCGGTTGACACTGAGCCTGCCATTGCAATAACTGTTTGCCCGTCAGGCTGCTGCCGAATTGCACCACCACCTGCGTCTGCTGTAACAGTTTTTGCGCCTGCGGATGCCCTAGCCATAAATCCGCACAGGGCAGCGGCTGGCCGGTTTGAGATAGCACATCCCCCAATAGCGGCCAGCCCAATTGCTGCGCCCACTCAGCAACCTGAATACCTTCTTCTGCGCTCATGCGTCCGGCAATAACAACGCCGCGTTTTTGGCGCCAGAAATACCAATCAGACTGAACGGCATGGCTAACAGGATATGAGGATTTTAACCAAGGCTCGCGGCGTTCCCACCAGTCTCCCAGCGCCGCGGACCATTCGGCATATTGGCTATCATCACCGCCGTACAATGGCTCGGCAAAAGGACAATTGATATGCAATGCCCCTTGCTGTAACTGCGCCATCGCGTTATCCAGGCTGGAAACCAGCCAACTTGCGGGAATATCCGGCGTAGGGCGTGGCAGATTGAGACTCGCATTGGGATGGCTGGCGAACATACCGGGCTGACGAATCGCCTGATTTGCGCCGCAGTCAATTAGTTCTGGCGGGCGATCCGCCGTCAGAAAGACCAGACGCTCGCCGGTCAGCCCGGCTTCTATCAGCGCGGGATACAAATTGGCCGCCGCCGTACCGGAAGTGACAATCACCGCCACCGGCTGAGCCGAAGCCTTAGCCAGCCCTAGCGCCAAATGCCCCAAACCGCGTTCATCAAAATGGGTATGGCAAACCAGCGACGGATTCGCCGCCGCAGCCAGCGTTAAGGGCGTAGAGCGAGACCCTGGGGCAATGCAGATATGACGCACACCGTGGCGGGTCAATGCCTCCAGTAGCAAGGCCGCCCAACGGCGGTTAAAGACGCTTGTCGACATGGTTCGCTCAACAGTCAGTTAACAGGCTGATAGCCTAAATAAATATTTTTACTCGGCAGCGAAGGAAAAGCCCTGCGCTAGGCCAAAGTTTTACCGATGAATAACGGCGATATAGTTTACACCTGCCGAATCAACGCCACAATCCGCCCTCATAGGCGGTAGGGGTAATTACCCACTATTAGTTAGTGGTTATCGACTAAGGGCTTATTTTTCCAACAGACTGCGTAATCCAGCGGATTTATTTTCGATTTCCTGCCATTCCATTAATGGGTCAGAACCGGCGACGATGCCAGCGCCAGCATAAATCTGAACCTGATCGCCCTCGATTTGCGCCGAGCGCAGCGCCACCGCGAATTCCGATTGCGCCAATGAAAAATAGCCTGAGGAACCGGCGTACCAGCCGCGAGAAAACGGCTCTGCATCGAGGATAAACAACCGCGCTGGTTCACGTGGCAATCCCGCCACTGCTGCCGTGGGCTGCAAACGCTGTAGACAATCGGCATCAGTGACATTCGGCTGTAATTGCGCCCGAATCCGACGGCGCAAATGCTGCACTTTGCGCAGACGAATCACCTCGGCAGGCATCACATCCACCGCTGAAACCCCGCCTTGCAGGCGCTGGCAGATATCGTCTACCACCAGCAGGTTTTCCCGCTGATTCTTATCGTCACCGGCTAACCAATGGGCTAAGCACGCGGCTTTGGCATCATCCTTATCATTCGCCACGGTTCCCGCCAGCGCCTCGGTTTCCAACTGTGATTGCTGACGGCGATACAGACGTTCCGGACTGGAGCCCAGAAACGCCCGCCGATCGTCAAAACGCAGCATAAAGTGGAAACACTGGTGATTAACCTGACGACTGGCGGCCATAAATGCCGGGCTGAATAAGGTTTCCCGCAGGGTCAGATGAGTCATGCGCGCCAGTACCACTTTTTCCATCTGCTGGTTGGCAATGGCCCGTAATGCCTGTTCCAGCAGTTGGCACCAGCCTTTTTGATCGGGCTGGTGAACAAGAGTTTCAACGCTGACCGTCAGTTCAGGAATTGGCCGCGGAGCGAGTAATTGCTCGATGAAATCCAGCGCCAGACAAACATCCTGTTGCAGGGAGGTTTCACTGGCTAAATTGAGCGTCAGGCTAATTTCTCCACCGCGACGCAGCAATTGCAATCGCGGTAGAAAAAAGAAAGCGGAGGAAATGTCTGTTTCATTGGCGATAGCCGGAAAGGGTTCAAAGGCATTCAGCCCCCAAATACGTAATCCGGCATGATTTTTATATTGCCGGATAAATTCATCGGCGGCAGACATATCACGGAATAAACGCACCTGACCACATACCGCAGCCTCTTCATGTCCATCGCGGTGACGCCAGTAAAACTGCGGAAAAACAGGCTGCGTTGCCAACCATTCCAGCAATTGACTGCCAAGCACGGCAGGGGCTGGCAAAGCGATCTGTCGGACACCGGCCCGATCGGGAAAGTCAGCATCCAAAAGGTGCCGTAATTCTTCCAGCAAATCAGAGAGTTGTGTCACGCGCACCTCGGTATATCAACATAAAGAATGTGATTATACGGAGTGAACATCAGAAAAGAAGTTCTATTACACACTTAGCACCGGATACCGCGGATGCCATAAACAACATTGGCCTACATTAAGCTAAGATTATCCCTAAAAAAATACCCGCCAGAAGCGGGTATTCAGTGATTTTCAATATCCATTACGTTATTTCACTGCCTCGGCATTCAGAGACGCTAACTGTTTTAGTTTTACACTGTTCATTCCTGGCAATACAAATGGCTGCATTGCCGTATCCGCAGGAATTTGAGTTAAAGGTACAGTCGGTGAACCTACAGATAAGTCCCATTCGCCCATTAAAACATTATATTCAATGTTGGCCACATTATTGCTGGTAAGATCCAATAATACCGATGGCCCGGTCGCTTTAACAATCGCAGTACCAACGCCAAAGGCTGATCCGATTAGCGAAATCGTTACGGTCTGTAAGGGCTCCAGGAATAAATTAACATTCGGATTACACACAAAGGCTGCAATAGGTACGCCATTATCCCCTGCCAGACCGGCCACAATATTCACCCCGGGAGTTTGGTTGATGATACGGATCCCCGTAGGAATACCACCACCGGACAGTTTTGTTAGCTGTTTGGCCACAATACCAAAGCTGTCGCTTAGTTTCGCCGACATGGATTGCCCTACGGTAACACTGCCATCAGGAATTACCTGATCCACCAAAGAGTCATAAACCTGATAAGAAGGATCAAAAGTAACGTTTATCGGATTATTCGGAACAATATTGGTATTAGCCACGTTAAACCAAACAACCGGAACCCCATTAGTATTACTGGCACTTGCTCCACGGAATGCAGCAAGTGAGAAATTATTGCTTTTACAGAAATCGCTAAATTCCTGAGACACTTTAATTAATATTTGTTTCGGCATAATATATATCCTTCCAACATTAGTTTTTCGCTTTAGATAAAGCGCTGTGTGTAAAATAAAAAAATAAAACAAACTGCATTGCTACGTCTCGATATCGGCAATCAACACCGACCCAAGATTTAAAGTCAAAAATAAAATCTCTATTTTAATTACAAGAATAAATAAGAGTGAAAACGTCAACAAAACAAAAGAAAATATTATGGGTGAAAAAAAATTAGCGAAGACCAGCCCCTGAACCACATGAGAAAGTAAAGAAAAAATCAATATTTACATAGAGATAATAAAATTAATTCAACATTTCCAGTGAATACATTAATTGCCATTTCATTAGTATTCCGGAAGTAAGATTAAGGTTAGTTTATATACTCAAGCCTTCAAATACGTTTTTTTGTTTTTTCCATTTAGCGTGACGCTCATCACACTTTTAAAATCGCAAAATAATTGACGATTCCGAATTCCTCCAACTGATCAGTAGGTTATGAGCCAATAAAAATATCTATTAATTTTAAAGAAAACAAAACGGCTCATCCGCTAGAAAAAAATAATACATTTTAAAAATAAACTCATACCTATGAATTACAGCGTCTTAATAAATTACAATATTTAGTTTATATAATCGCCACAAACCTATTAATCATTGTTATAGATGAAATTAAACAAACCTAAATACATAAGATGATAATAGTAATATGATTTATGTTGCCCTGGTAAAAATAACACATGAAAAACTAATCATTAGTCGCACACGTAACTATTTCCGTGGATTTCTGACTGAAAAAACGCAATATGCTGGCCAAAAAAAACGGCTCATACATAAATGAGCCGTTGAGTCACTCCATCAGATTTATCGCTAGCGACGAGCCAATAACAATCCGACGATCAGGCCAACGGTAGCGCCGATACCCACGCCGTGCCAGGGTTTTTCGCGCACGTATTCATTGGTACGACAGGCCGCCTGCTTGGCGCGTTCCATATAGCAATCAGTGGTGCCATTCAGGCGATCTCTTACTGCTTTCAGCGCATTTTCAGCCCGGGCTTTCACAATCTGATAACCATCGTCACCCATATCGCCGGATGACCGCAACACCTCTTCCAGCGTGTCGGTCAACATGCTCAAGTCGTCATCTAACGAGGTTTGTTGAGGGTCATTTACTCTGCTCATGTGACTTCTCCGTGATTAAAAAATCAATTACACCCTATAACCTTTCCCTACTAACCATAGCTTATAATCGGGCTTACCATTTTGATCCTGATGAAGATTGGCACTAAATTCCCTCACCGACGCGCCACGAATTAGGATTGTTAAAAACCGTGCAAATTATCAACAAATAGTTAGACACCTAATCAATCTTATTGAAAATTGTTTAATAGCTTGTTAATTTACCGCTCATTGAAGAGTGATGATTTCCTTGGTGAATGACACTCTCACACTGTATTTGCCCACTCTGCGGCCATATAACCTCTAAAAAACGCTACATAAAATAACAATAATTCATTTTCAAAGCTGACGTTCAGCACCACACCCGATCCAAGAGAGACTCTCGATGGAAAAGATTTCATCTCGCAATGTTATTGAGCCGGAAAAAAATGGAACCGGTTTCACCCGCCGGGAACTGCTGTTTGGCGTGGCCTCCGCGATGGTGGCAACCTCACTTTTAGGTTACCCATTTTTGACTAAAGCCGAACAGGCCACCGCCGCTGCCAACCCACTGGCTTTCGCTCGCTTCTTCAAATTGTCTCAGGCACTGACCGAACATAAAGATATCGATCAAGGTATGTCGGCACGGATTTTTACCGCACTACACAACAGTGACGCCCAGTTTGCCGACCAAATAATCCAGCTCACCACATTGATGCAGCCAGAACAACGCGCCCAGCAACTGTTGGCTGCGGCTAGTGGCCATAATCTGCAAAAAGTGGTCAGTAACATCATGGCAGCCTGGTACACCGGCACCGTAGGACACGGCCAGCAGGCGGTGTTAATCGCCTACAAAGATGCGCTGATGTACCGCCCTGCCAGCGATAGCCTGATCGTGCCAACCTACTGCGGTAACGGTCCGCTGTGGTGGACCGCCGCCCCACCTGATATCAATTTGCCTAAGCCTGACAATGTGAGCCATTCCTAATGAAAAAACCTATTTTTAGCGCCAATGGTGACGCCTCTGCCGACGTTATCATCGTTGGCTCCGGTATTGTCGGTGGCATGATGGCCGACCAATTAGTCAGCCAAGGCTACTCGGTATTAGTATTGGAAGCCGGTCTGCGCATCAGCCGCGGTCAGGCCGTAGAAAACTGGCGTAATATGCCGTTTGATAACCGTGCTGGCTCGGATTATCAAGGGCTTTATCCGCAGTCAAAATATGCCACCGCGCCGCTGTATTTCCCGGAAAATAATTACGTCGAACTCAGCGGCCCAAGCGCCGGTAGCTTTAAACAAGGCTATTTACGCACCGTGGGCGGCACCACTTGGCATTGGGCCGCATCTTGCTGGCGTCACGTTCCCAACGATTTCCAGATGAAAACGCTATACGGCGTGGGGCGCGATTGGCCGATTTCTTATGACGAACTGGAACCCTACTATTGCCGTGCAGAAGACGAAATTGGCGTAGCCGGGCCGAACGATCCGGCTAAACAATCTCCGTCTGAACGCAGTAAACCTTATCCGATGGATAGTGTGCCTTGGGCTTACGGCGATACTCGCTTTGCCGAAGTGGTTAACCCTCACGGCTATAATTCGGTGCCCATTCCGCAGGGACGCAGTACCCGCCCGTGGGAAGGCCGCCCGACCTGCTGCGGTAACAATAACTGCCAACCGATCTGCCCAATTGGTGCCATGTATAACGGTATCCATCACATCGAACGCGCAGAAATGAAAGGCGCGGCGGTACTGGCGGAAGCGGTGGTCTACAAAATTGATACCGATGAGGATAATCAGGTTACCGCCGTACACTGGCTGGATAACCAGAAACAATCTCATAAAGCCACGGGGAAAACCTTCGCATTAGCCTGTAACGGGATTGAAACGCCCCGACTACTGCTGATCGCGGCGAATGAGAAAAACCCGAACGGTATCGCCAACTCTTCCGATCAGGTCGGCCGCAACATGATGGACCACTCCGGTTTTCACTGTACGTTTTTGGCCAAAGAACCGCTGTGGCTAGGCCGCGGCCCGGCGCAAAGCAGTTGCCTGGTTGGCCCACGGGACGGCGAGTTCCGTAAAGATTATTCGGCCAACAAGATGATTCTCAACAATATCAACCGGGTTTTGCCTGCGACTCAGCAAGCGCTGGAGATGGGCCTAGTCGGCAAGGAACTGGATGAGGAAATCCGCCGCCGAGCGGCTTACGGCGCTGATTTGTCGATCAGCCTGGAACCGCTGCCCGATCCGGAAAACCGTCTGACACTGAGCAAAACCCGCACAGATGCCCACGGCTTGCCGTGCCCGGATATTTATTACGATGTCGGTGACTACGTACGTCAGGGTGCCGAGGCTGCGCACAAACAGCTGGAGCATATCGGCCAACTGTTTGAAGCCGATGAATTCAAAATCACCACCAGTCTGAATGCCAACAACCATATTATGGGTGGAACAATTATGGGCAGCGATCCGAAGGATTCGGTAGTGGATGGAAACTGTCGAACCTTCGATCACGCCAACCTATGGTTACCGGGCGGTGGCGCCATTCCCTCTGCCAGCGTGGTAAATAGCACCCTGACTATGGCGGCGCTGGGTTTGAAAGCAGCCGACGATATGGCTCGTTCAATGGCGGGCAAATGATGAAAAAACGAATCGGCGCTTTCTTGCTTTCTCTCTCTTTCATCAGCGCAGCGGCGCTGGCAGCGGACAATGCTTCTCTCAGCCAGCAGGAATGGATTCACAAGGGCGAGCAAGTCGCCATTGCCTCTGACTGTCAGGCTTGCCACACCAAGCCCGAAGGCGGTACACCTTACGCCGGCGGCTACGGTATCAGCTCGCCGATGGGCGTGATTTACTCCACCAATATCACGCCGTCCAAAGCTGCCGGTATTGGCAACTACACCGAAGAACAGTTCGCCCGAGCAGTACGCGACGGCATTCGGTCTGACGGTAGTCATTTGTATCCCGCCATGCCTTATACCTCCTACACACGCCTGAGCGGCGAGGATATTAAGGCGCTGTACGCCTACTTTATGCACGGCGTTGCAGCGGTGGATGAGGAAAATATCCCGACGGAATTGCCTTTCCCGTTCAATATGCGCTTTGCCATGATCGGCTGGAACATGATGTTCCTCGACAAAGGCCGTTTTGAACCTGACGCTAGCCAAAGTGAACAATGGAATCGCGGCGCTTATCTGGTGAACGGCCCCGGCCACTGTGACACCTGCCATACGCCTCGTAATCTGCTGATGGGCGAAAACCACGGCAAAGCTTTCGCCGGTGGCATGGTTGGGCCTTGGTATGCGCCAAATATTACTTCAGATCCAGTGAGTGGTATTGGCGGCTGGAGCAATGAGCAGCTCGTGGAATATTTGGCTACCGGTCGCACCAAGGGTAAAAATCAGGCGGCGGGTGGCATGGCGGAAGCGGTACAAAACAGCCTGCAATATTTACCCAAAGAAGACCTGCTGGCGATTGCGGTTTACCTGAAAAGTACCAAGCCGGTACGCGACCCGCTGGATAAGCAGGCGGCAGACCAGTTTGGCCAACCGGTTAATGTGGAGGAAGGATTGCGCGGCCTGCATCCGGCGACCGCCAATCATACGCAGGATACCGGTGCGACATTATTTAGCGGTAACTGCGCCAGTTGTCATCAACCGGACGGTAGCGGCAGCAAAAATCAGGCTTATCCATCCCTGTTCAATAACACCGCTACCGGTTCCAGCAATCCGGCGAACCTGATTTCTGCCATGTTATTCGGTGTCGATCGAAAAGTGGGAAATGAACATGTGTTGATGCCTAACTTTGGCCCGGAATCCTACGTCAATTATTTGAATGACAAAGAGATTGCGTTGATTGCCAATTACGTTTTACAGAATTACGGCAATCCGCAGGTGAGCGTTAGCGAGGCTGATGTCGCTGAGTTGCGCGCCGGTGGGCCGGTTCCGCTGCTGGCGAAACTACAGCCTTATATGGCCCCGGCTATGGTTGTGGGCGTATTGGTGTTAATCGCGCTGATTTTTGTATTAGGCCGAAAACGCAAAATCACAAAATAACCGCATCAGGACAGAGATAAAGCTGTTTCGCATTGAATAACAATCCGTTAACGCTCGCCATGCGTGACGGGCAATCAGCTGCGACCACGGCAAAACGGCGAAGGTGATAACGCGCACTCGCCGTTTTTTATTGCTAAAACCGAATACAACAGGCTCCCTGCTCGGCACCGGATAAGCTTTCCCGTAACGCACCGAACAGCTCGCGCCCGCAGCCAAGATGAAAGCGGGATAAATCTGGCTCCTCGGGTTGGCGTCTCTCCAACTCGGATTCATCGACCAACAGCGTTAGCTCACCGGTATGCCCGTTCACTCGTACTCGATCGCCGCTGCGGATTTTTGCCAACAGTCCGCCACAGTAGGCCTCCGGCGTAACGTGAATCGCCGCAGGGACTTTCCCGGATGCGCCAGACAATCGACCATCGGTCACCAAAGCCACTTTAAAGCCGCGATCCAATAACACGCCCAGCGGTGGCATCAATTTATGTAATTCCGGCATTCCTACCGCTTTTGGCCCTTGATAACGCACCACCACCACGCAATCCTGATTGAGCAATCCCGCATCAAAGGCAGGCTGTACCTGATGCTGACTATCAAATACTAGCGCTGGCCCTTCAATAACCTGATATTCCGCAGGAACCGCCGAGGTTTTCATCACCCCTCTTCCCAGATTACCGCTCATCACCTTGGTACCACCGTGAATGGCGAAAGGCTGCAATAAGTCAGCAATCACCGCTCGATCCAGAGATTTTGCCACACCTTCACGCCAAAACAGTTCTCCCGCGGAGAGATAAGGCTCTTGGGTATAACGCCGTAGGCCAAAGCCCGCCACGGTTTCAACGTCAGGATGCAGCAAACCGCCCTGCAGTAGTTCCCGCACTAAAAGCGCGACGCCACCTGCAGCCTGAAAATGATTAATATCCGCCGGGCCATTGGGATAAATTCGGCAAAGCTGAGGAATACAGTTCGACAAATCGGAGAAATCATCCCAATTAATGATGATCCCCGCCGCCCGCGCCATAGCCACCAAATGCAAGGTGTGGTTTGTCGACCCGCCGGTCGCTAACAAAGCCACAATGCCGTTGACGATAACCTTTTCATCCACCAATTTTCCCAATGGTAAATACTGCCCGCTGACTTCGGTTAGTCGCGTAATTTGCCGTGCCGCCGCTGCGGTCAAGGCTTCGCGCAAAGGATCGTCCGGCTGGATAAAAGACGCCCCAGGCAAATGCAGCCCCATAACCTCCATCACCATCTGATTGGAATTAGCAGTACCATAAAAGGTACAGGTACCGGCACCGTGATAAGACGCCGCCTCAACTTCCAACAGAGCCTGCCTATCCGTTTTCCCCTCGGCGTAGAGCTGGCGAATACGCACTTTCTCTTTATTCGGTAAACCGCTTCCCATCGGCCCCGCCGGGACAAAAATCGCTGGCAGATGACCAAAAGACAACGCCGCCATCAGCAGGCCAGGCACAATTTTATCGCACACCCCCAGATACAGTGCGCCATCGAACATATTGTGAGAAAGCCCCACGGCAGCAGACATGGCAATCACATCCCGGCTCATCAGGGAAAGCTCCATGCCATCCTGCCCTTGAGTGACGCCATCACACATCGCCGGTACGCCACCCGCCACCTGCCCCACCGCACCCACCTGATGCAAAGCAGCTTTGATCTGACTCGGGTAATCGGCATAAGGTTGATGGGCGGACAACATATCGTTATAAGACGTAATAATGGCGATATCGCTGCTTAGCTGATTTTTTAGCGCAGTTTTATCCTCCGGCTGGCAGGCTGCAAAACCGTGAGCCAGATTGCCACAGCCCAGCAGAGAACGGCGTACTCGGCACTCCTTTGCCGCCGCTATGCGCTGCAAATAGGCGCTTCGGGTAGCCAGAGAGCGAGCGGCAATTCGCTGAGTAACTCGTTCCACCGTTGGATTTATCGTCATAGCGTATTCTCCAGCTCGCGAAGAAATTCCACGCTGCCCGCAGGCAAACCGATAAACTCAGATAGCGTCAGCAGGAGGAACTCATGATCATCCAGATGCGGGGCGCCCGATACATTGATGCTGCCAATCACGCCCGATTGCCTAATCTGCAAGGGAAAACCACCACCCAGTGCGGCATAATCCCGTGGATTAACGCCGTAGCGCTCGCTAAGCGTGGTTTGCCGCTGTTGCAACATCAGCCCGGCCTCGTAAGAGCTGATATTCAGTAACTCCACCACATTCCGTTTCCGGCGCAGCCAGTCCTGATTTTCCGGCGTGGTTCCTGCCATGGCATAACTGAAAATACACTGATGATTCACATTGATTTCTATCGCCAGCGCAAGATGTTGCCGCTCGGCGCGTTGCCTGATGCTTTCGCCTAGCGACCAGGCTAGCTGATGGTTGAAATGGGAAAACTGCAGTACCTGTAAGTGTTGCTGACATAAGGCAATTTGTTGGGATAAGTTCATAGTCATCTCCGGCAGCAGGTTGGGCACTCTCAGCGCCCAATCCGCCTGATTCAAACGGTTTTCACTTTAGCTAACGCGCTATCGACAGGTTTTTTTTCCTTGGGAGCCACATTCAAATCGCAGTCTTTTGGCAGGGATAGCGTAATCAAACCGGCAATGACCAGCGACCCCGCCAGCATGCAAACCGCCGCGCTTTGACCGTAGAAAAACATCATGACGCCCACCAGATACGGGCCGCAGAATCCCCCCAAATTACCTAAACCATTAATCACTCCACGCGCCCCACCGGCCACTTCCGGAATAGCAATTCGGCCGGGGATAGACCAGAACGGGCTGGTCGCGGCTTTAAGGAAGAAACCGCAGAACACCAGGGACAGATAGGACACCATCACGTTATGGCGGAATATGACCGACGTGATTAATCCAGCGGCAAAACAGAACAGGGAAAGCATAATAAACAAACGGCGCTTACCGGTTTTATCCGATAGATAGGAAATAGCGTAAATACCTAAAGTTGTCGCAATAAAAGGCAATATGGCTAATACGCCAACCGACGCCATATTTCCACCGGTCAGATTTTTTAATATGGTAGGTAACCACAGGGTATAACCATAATCACCGGTTTGGTAAAAGAAATTAAGTGCCACCAGTTTCATTAGACCTTTATTCTGAAATACGGCTTTCAGCGGCGCATGGGTGACCAGTTTATTATGCATCTTTTCGGCGCGTTCACGGGCTAATTCAGTCACCAGATAATCGCGCTCTTTTTCAGAGAGCCACTTAGCCTCTTCCGGGCGATCGCTAATCACAAACCACCACATCACTAATACAATAGCGGATAGCGTGCCTTCCAGAATAAATAACCAGCGCCAGTCCAATATATTAATGATATAGCCAGAAAGCGGCGCGGTGAACATGCCGCCGATAGGTGCAAACATCATCACAAAAGCGTTAGCTCGGCCAATTTCACGCTCGGGAAACCAATTACTCACCATGGTCAGTACCACTGGCAACATGCCGCCTTCAGAGACGCCCAGAACAAAGCGTAGGAATAATAACTGATAATGATTGGTCACAAATCCGGTCAGAATGGATACGACCGCCCAGGCGCACAGGGAATAAGCGATAAATTTACGCCCGCTGCCGTGTACCGCAATACGCCCTCCAGGGACTTGCAGAAATAAATAACCAATAAAGAAGATGCCGCCGGCTAAACCAGCCATCTGGCTGGTAATACCCAGGTCGCTTTCCATTCCACCGGGTAATGCGAAGCTGATATTAACCCGGTCCATAAAGGAAATAATACAGGCAATCATGATGGGAACAATAATGCGGAACCAACGGGCATTAGGAATCTTACTGTCCATATTGAACACGCCTCTTCTATAGCAATATTTACTCTGCGATTCGGATGGCTGGCGCAGAGAATACCGTCAGCAAATTAGAATTAATTTGCCAGTTATTTTAAAATGCACGATGTGATAATTTATTTTTATTATTATTTCGAGAGGGCTAAATTAATTAACCCTGATACGAATCAACTCAAACTAATGAATACTTAATCGCCGTCGGTACCGGTTGCTCAGAGAAATAAGCAGAGATATTAGAAAATACCATGTCGCTCATTTGCATACGCGTTTCAACGGTGGCGCTGGCAATATGTGGCAATAGCACCACGTTTTCCAACTCGATTAATGCCTGCGGCACATGAGGTTCGTTAGCGAACACATCCAATCCGGCTCCGCCGATAGTTTTTTGCTGTAGCGCCGCAATCAGATCATCCTGATTCACCATATTGCCACGGGCAATATTAATCAGAATGGCATGTTCCGGCATGGCGGCAAACACTTTGGCATCAATCAGACCGCCGCTGTCTTTCCCTCCGGAAATGGCAATCACCAAAATATCGCTTTGACGCGCTAAATCGATCAGGTCGGGCACAAACTGATAAGGCAATTCACGATCGTGAGTATTATCGGTATAGGCAATTTGCATGTCGAAACCGGCGGCACGGCGCGCAATAGCGCGGCCTATGCGTCCCATGCCAAAAATCCCCAGGCGCTTGCCGGTTACTTTTGTCGACAGCGGCAAACTGCTTTTCGGCCACTGCCCAGCACGCAGGAATTTATCGGCCTGACAGAAACGGCGGCAGGTGGTGATAATCAGCCCCAAAGCGGTGTCTGCGACGTCATCAGTCAGCACGCCTGGCGTATTGGTCACAATAATATTTCGCTCGCGAGTATATTCCAAATCGACGGCATCAGTACCGACGCCAAAGATTGAGATAATCTCTAAATTAATCAGTTGCGCCATAACTTCATTGCTTATTCCAATATCACCGCGGGTTACCACACCTTTGATATTCCCTCCCTGTTCACGCAGAAAACTGGCGGCATCATCCAATAGATACAGTTTATGAACGGTAAAGTTAGCGTCCAGTTTATCGGTCAGATAATCCATTACTGGAGCAATAATCAGCACGGCCGGTTGTTTTTTTTTCATCATTGAGCACCTGACAGTAAAATAAAATAAAAAATAACCGAAGCAGTTAGCCATTATTAAACAATGATTGGATGATTTAATTACATCGCTGTTCTTAATGTTTTTAATCATCCACGGCTAATTTCTTTCTGTTCCGTTTATTTTGTCGATGCCGTTATAAAACCTTTTTTCAATACTTTATTTTGTGATACTGGTCACTGTAAATCATGTTAAGAAAACGTGTTACCTGCAACGTGAGCTGGCTATCATTGCGTCGGTATAATATTTCCATTCAACGAATTCCTTTAACCATAAATCAATTTATTCGCTTGCAATATTATCAATTGCCAGATAATCAGTAGCCAATAACCAACGTGGCGATACCACTACATACCCACGGTTATCGGACATGATTCGGACTGAAAGCATTTAACGGGTTCAGGCAGCAATGATTATCGCGGATATCAAATAGTCCCACCCAGAGAAATGCGATAATGAAGATCCACCTGTTCGATAGTAGGAATACTTTTGATTTTCTTGATTAAGATTTCTGCGGCTACTTTACCCATTTCATAGCGCGGAGTAGTCACGCTGGCCAAAACGGGCGTAGTTGCCTGACCAATATCCAACCCGTGAAAGCCGGAAATCGCCATTTCAGCCGGTATCGCGATACCCAGCTTCAGGCATTCCTGTAACACGCCAACCGCCATATCATCGTTAGTACAAAAGATCGCATCCATCTGCGGATACATTTGTCGCGCCAATGCCAACATGCCAGAACCTATAGATACCGATGACACTTTGTTAGGAGTGATATGCAAAGGTGATAGCTGCGCGTCTTCCATCGCCTGGCTGTATCCCTGATAACGTTTACGATCACGTACATCCGACATCGAACCAAACCAGACAATATGCTGTTTACCACTGGCAATGAGCGTGGAAGTCATATCATAGGCGGCCTGATAATTATTAAAACCAACTGTAATTCGATTAGGTTGAGGCTCTAAATCCATCACCTGCGCAATAGGAATTTCAGCAGCATTCAAATATTTATCTGCACGTAAAGTATGTTCAGAATCAGTCAAAATCAGGCCGGATATCTGGCAGGAAAGCAGGTTGATGATCTGTTCTTCTTCACGATCTTTATTATAGTTATAGTTAACCACCAACGTTTGATAGCCATTTCCGGCGGTGACAGATTCAATACCCGCCAGTAAATCGGAAAAAATCTGGTTATTAAAGGAAGGTACCAAAATACCGATGCGAGGATTATGCTGGTTAGCGCGCCCCTCGCCTTCATGACCATCGGCATAGTTCACTTCAACCATGACCTGCGCAATGCGGGCAGCGGTCTCAGGCGCGACCTTTTTCGGCGTGCGCAGGTAACGGCTAACGGTCATTTTCGTCACTCCTGCCAGTAACGCAATGTCTTGTAACGTAACACGCTGATTTTTCATGGGAGATACCTGACGGAATAAGGCGAATGGAGTTGAATCGATTATGCCCTGTTAGCTGGGGTAATGAAAAGCATGTTACTGGCTTAAAATGGCATAACAGATAGGATTTTTATTATTAAGCCAACGTTTTATCAATAGGTTAGTTTCATTACCCACCATCTTCCCTTCCTCAATCCTTATCTTTCCAGCCTTTTTGTTTAGCCAAAAGGGATAAAGCTCACGTAAAGAGTAACAGCTCGGCGTAACATAATTTAAAGTGATCTTAATCACGGTTTACCCTGCTAAAAAACGGTTTGATGATGACAGATTTCAAACCATCACCAGATAAATAAATACCTTGGTCAAATGAAAGGAATTCAATTTTCAGGTCAAATAACAATACTGAGCTAAAACAATACCGAACTGTGAATAATAATGTCGCCTGAAGGCAGGCCGCGTTGATTTATATAAATCAACTTATTCACGGCTACGGATAATTTAACAAAAACTTTCTGTCTATTTACCAGAAAAATAAAACCGGTTACTCAACCTCGCCGTTGGCGAAACCCTTTACCGAATAATCGCGCTCACGGCGCTATCAGGAATGCACCATGAAAAACTTATTCTCATTGGAAAATCGTAAGGTGTTAATCACCGGTTCCGCCCAAGGCATTGGTTTTTTATTAGCTAAAGGGTTAGCCGAATTTGGTGCTGAGATAATTATTAACGATATTACTACGGAGCGCGCTGAAAGCGCCGTGGCGCAGCTGCGTGACGCCGGTTTCATTGCCCACGCCGCAGCCTTTAACGTCACCGACCACGATGCGGTGAATCAGGCCATTGAGCAAATAGAAAATCAGATAGGTGCTATCGATATATTAATTAATAATGCCGGAATTCAACGCCGTCATGCTTTTACCGAATTTCCAGAAAAAGACTGGGATGACGTCATTGCGGTCAACCAAAAATCAGTATTTCTGGTTTCTCAGGCCGTTTCTCGTTATATGGTCAAACGCCAAAGCGGAAAAATCATTAATATTTGCTCAATGCAAAGTGAATTAGGCCGCGACACTATTACGCCTTACGCAGCGTCTAAAGGCGCAGTGAAAATGCTGACCCGCGGCATGTGCGTGGAGTTGGCTCGTCATAATATTCAGGTGAATGGCATTGCTCCGGGATATTTCAAAACCGATATGACTAAAGCCTTGGTGGAAGACAAAGCCTTTACCGACTGGCTGTGTAAACGCACTCCTGCCGCCCGTTGGGGAAATCCGGAAGAACTAATTGGCGCGGCGGTTTACCTGTCGTCCAAAGCCTCCGATTTCGTCAACGGTCATTTACTTTTCATCGACGGCGGTATGCTGGTCGCGGTTTAAGCCGACTGGCCTCAGTGAATGTGACTTGCGGTGGTGCCTAAGCCACTGGGAATGAGTGACAGGGGAAAATGATGACAGGCAAATGCATTATTGTTATGGGCGTTGCAGGAACCGGTAAATCCTGCGTCGGTCAGGCGCTGGCCTTACGGCTGAATGCCAAATTCATCGATGGTGACGATTTACACCCACGCGCCAATATCCAGAAAATGGCCTCGGGCCAGCCGCTCAACGATCAGGATCGCGCTCCCTGGCTAGAACGTTTGAGTGACGTGGCTTACAGCCTGCAACAGAAAAATGAAACCGGTTTTTTAGTCTGTTCCTCTCTGAAAAAGCAGTATCGTGACCGACTACGCGCTGGCAATCAGGATATTCAATTTCTATGGTTAACCGGCGATTATTCGCTGGTGCTGGCCAGAATGCGGCAGCGCGCCGGACATTTTATGCCGGAAAGTCTATTACAGAGCCAGTTTGCCACTCTGGAAGCCCCAGGCGCCGCGGAGCGGGACATCATCAAGATTGATATCACCCCGCCGTTGGCTGGCGTCGTGCAAAACTGCATCACAGCATTAGAGTAGGCCGACACCGCCCACTGCCACGCCTGAATTTCACATTACTAAAAAAGAAGGCTTATTATGATATTGGATGAACTGAAGAGTGCCGCCAATAACCCGCTTTATCCGGCGGTTATTCGCCGCACGCTGACCCGCCTCTGCCAGATGGATTTAGCGGCTCTACCCGCTGGGGAATTGGATCTGGAAGGCCGCGAAATCTATCTCAATCACATTATCGGTCAGACTAAGCCCCTGGCTCAGCAACTGCCTGAATTGCACCGTTATTACATTGATTTGCATATTCTGCTGGAAGGAAGCGAAGTGATTGGGGCGGCGCCGGGTACGCAAGAGCAGCGCCCTACTATGGATTTTGATTGCGAGAAAGATTACGGCCTGTTCGAAGGTATCACGCAAGAAACCCTGCTGACGCTGACACCCGGCGATGTGGTGATGCTATTCCCAGGAGAACTTCACCGCCCGATGGGAACCTTAAGCGAACCGGCACCACTGCGTAAACTGGTGATCAAAGTCGCAAATCATTTACTGTAAATTCCAGCAAAAAGGGCGGATAGTCGCCCTTTTGTTTTAACTGCCCCGATGACCGACTTTTCAGCTTTCTGGCTCGATATCCATTGCCCTTGGCTGCTTGTCTTCATTCTTTAGTTTCTCTCTTTTCGCCGCCAGCCATAGCCCGCTGTTCTTCATGGCATAGCCAAATATCAATCCAATTAATAATGAGGCTGAAACTAGCTTCCAATCGCCGCCACCGGCAAAAGTCGCGCAGGCGCCGATAAAGGTTCCAGGTACAAAAGACAGCCATTGCTGGCAGGCCTGAATGCACATTAAAAATGCGACGACGCCGGTCAACAGGTAGCCAAGTATCGTCCACTCTGGCCGTAATGCGCTGCCCTGAATAATCATCATTGCCCAAAAGATGCCGCTAGCGCAGGTCAGCAAACTGATAATCAATCCTTTTATTCCACCCTGTGGGCAGGCGAAATAAGCGGTACAGCCCAAAAAACCCGCCCAACTGAGCAAACCCAAGGTGACAGCAACCCAGCCCCAAATGCCGGAAAGCACGCCGGTAGTGATAGCAATCATCAGGATAATGTTCATCAGGATTCACTCGCGATAAAGTTCGGTTCAATAAACGGGAGGTAGCAATGAGCGCATTTTACCCGAATCGGTGAATTTTATAGCGATTCAAATCACGCTTATTATGGTAACAATGCAATAAAATAAATCATATCGTGACTTGAATCACAAAACATCACTCATGAGCGAAGAACGCGGCGCGTTTTATCCCCCATGCCAGCAACAAACAAACCGGCGAACTCAGACAGAACAGAAGATTAGCTGCTGATAATAATCCGTGGCGATCTATCATCCATCCCAATGCAACGGGAACCCAGTTAGCGGTGTATGCGATCACATAAAATAACGACAGCAAGGGGGCATGGCTGGCTTTAGGTGAAATTAAATTCACCAACGCGGCACTGCCGACAAAGATGGCGCCAAAGGCGTAGCCGGTCACGACCATGCCGATGCCACCCAAAAGCAATGAATGAAAATACAACGCAGCGGCAAAGGTCATCACCGCAACCGCCTGAGCCAGACAGCCGGTATACAGGGAAATACGGCTAGGAATACTACGGCTGACCAACTGACAGATACCCGCAATCAGCAGATAGACCGCAATCACATAGCCAAATCCGCCTTGCCCCGGTAAATACAACAGTTGCTTTGCAATCGCCGGGCCGATAGCCAGAATACTGGCGGCAACCACCCAAGAGACAAACAGTGCACCGGCGCATAAGAAAAACCGCATTCCCGTAGCGGTGAGACCACTGAGTAAACCGCCGGCAGGTTTCACTGCACCACTGGCCCCGCAAGTTAGCTTTATGTTCTTATGCCGCAAGGCGCGTGTTTCCGGCCAGCCCAATGTGAGTCCTGCCGCTGCCAACGCGGCCATAGCAATAATCAAAATAAAAGGGAGCACCGTAGGATGAAAATGGGTTTGTAACGCTACACCACTAAATATCGGCCCCAAGGCCAACCCAGCGGTAAAAGAAAGCGTGGCAATTAACGCCGCCCGCTTGCCGCCATCCGGCGGACAAAAACGGATCAGCGCCAGGTTCGCCGCACCGGTTAGCGCGCCAGTGCCAATTCCAGCCAGCAATCGCGCCACAAACAGGCGACCAAAAGTATCAGCAATAGCAAACAGCCAGGCTCCAGCCAGTACCGTGACCAGAGCAGGCACAATCATCATTCGAAGGTCCCGAATCTTTCCCGCTAAATTCCCTACCGCCAATAGCGAAATCAATACGCCAGCGGCATAAGCGGCGTACACCATTGTCAAACTGACCGAATTGAGCCCCAGTTGCTGCTGATAGAGCGGGTAAAGCGGCGTTGGCGCGCTGCTATTCAGTAATGCCGCAGTCAGCGCCAACGCCAGAAAGCACAGCACCGGGAAATAACGGGCAGCAGGGGCAACTCCCACAGACATAAATGGCTCCTAAAACGATGAAACAACAAGGGAATACCTTGTCACAGACAACAAAAGAAGCTCTGGATTATACGCCTGCAAAATTGCATCAAAACAGACATAAATGCATCATCTTGATGCATTTATACATTAAACTTACAGGCATAAACGAACTGATACCGAAAGGAAAAGTTGATGAACTGGGATGACGCACGATTCTTTCTCGCCGTGGCGCGTGCCGGAACTCTGCGCCAGGCAGCACGTGAGCTACATGTCGATCAGGCTACCGTCGGGCGTAGAATTTCAGCGTTGGAACATGCCTTAAATTCAAAGCTATTTATTCGCACACCAAAACATTTCACTCTTAGCTTATTGGGTGAGCAGCTTCTAACCGATGCTGTTGCTATGGAAAGGGCGGCAGAGGCGATTAATCGTAAAGCGGCCAACGGCGACGACCGGTTACAGGGCACGGTTTCTCTTGTCACCACGGATACGCTGGCCGAAGTATTTGTTCTTCCCGCGTTGAAATTGCTACGTCAGCAGCATCCAGATATCAGTTATAGCGTCGCAACCAGCATTAACATCACCAATATGGCGCATCACGGCGCCGATCTGGCCATTCGCGGCGATAGACCTGAAAATAATGAGTTAATCATTAAGCGGCTGGCGACGATCAATATGGGTTTATATGCCGCCCATGAATATATTGCTGTGCGAGGCGTCCCTCGACCCGGCGAACACTTTCGCGGTCACGATCTCTTGCTGTTCCCTCAACAAGACGTTCCTCGCCACTGGCAAAGTTTATGCGGTGAAACGCTGGTTCAACCCAATGTCGTCTTGCAAAGCAACTCGCAAATATTACTGCGTTCCGCCACGCAAAAAGGGTTAGGCATTGCGCTGCTTTCCTGTTTTCTGGCGGATAACGATGAGGATCTGGTACGAATCTGGCCTGAACGGCAGGATCCCGTGGATATCTGGCTGGTTTTACATCCAGACGTACAACGGGCAGCACGCGTGCGTGCGGTGATCAATAGCCTCGAAAACACATTCCATTCTTTATCCGAAAAATAAAGATTGCTGATCAAATACGACCATATTCTGGCATAAGAATATTAATAAACATGATTTAACGTCATTTTATCTCGGCGGTACCTAGGTTTGGCCGCATCGGTTAGCGTGCCCTCTTCTGTCCTGAATCCTCTAGCAGAAAACTCCGTTCGAGGCAGGGCACCTGCCGTACACCCGCCAGCCAACTCTCTGAAACAGAAAAATTAAGAGACTGTTATTTCTCAGCCTTCGGCCATCGGGAAAACCCAATCAGGTTTTAATTTATCGACGAGATGTAGACATTCCCCCCAAAAAGCAAAACCCCTTGCCAGAAATTCGGCAAGGGGTTTTATCTCAGCATGTTAACCCACCGTTTGGCGGATTATTGCCGGACTCAGAACATCGGCTGAGCCATTTGTACCAGCGTAATCAACGGCTGCGGGTAGATACCGAGGAACAGTACCAGAATCGCAGAAATCAACACCACAACGCCACCGGCAGTTAAGGCCCAGTTGCTTGGAGTATCGCGCACCAGTTTCTCCGGTGGGCTGAGGAACAGGCTCACGGTGACGCGTAGGTAGTAATAAAGGCCAATGGCGCTCCCCAGTACTACAGCACCGGTCAGCCACCACAGGTTAGCGCTAACGCCCATCGCAATAACGAAGAACTTACCAATAAAGCCCAGCGTCATCGGGATACCGGCCAGAGACAGCATCATCACCGTCATTACCGCAGACAGAATCGGTTTATGCCAGAACAGACCGCGATAAGAGAACAGGGATTCCGCATCCGGCCCTTTATACGGGCTGGACATCAGGCTAACGACGCCGAAAGCGCCCAGACTGCTGAACAGGTAACCGGCCATGTAAACACCGACGGTTTCCAGCGCCAACTGATGAGTCTGCACCGCCACCAACGCAATCAGCAAGTAACCGAGGTGCGCAATGGAAGAGTAACCCAACAGACGTTTGATATTGCTCTGGCTGATCGCCATCAGGTTACCAAACAGAATAGAGGCAACGGCGATGATCGAGAGTACCAGACGAACCACTTCGCTGTCCGCCGCTGGAGCATACATAAACAGACGCATCACTACGGCGAAGATGGCGATCTTACTGGCAGTAGCCAAGAAGGTGGAAACCGGCGCAGGCGCCCCCTGATACACATCTGGCGTCCACAGCTGGAAAGGAACCAGCGACAGTTTGAAGCCCAGACCGACGATCATCATCCCCAAACCGGCCAGAATCAGCGGTTGATGGATAACAGAATCGCTCAGGCTTTTACCCAGACCGGCGAAGGACAGGCTACCGGATTCCGCATACAACAGCGCCATACCGAACAGTAGGAAGGACGATGCGGCCGCAGACAGCAACATATACTTAATACTGGCTTCCAGTGAACGCTTCTGGCGATAGGCATAGCCAATCAGACCAAACAGCGGCAGAGAAACCAGTTCGATACCCAGGAACAGCGAAGCCAAATGATTGGCACTGGCTAACAGAATGCCGCCCAAGGTGGCAATCAGCACCAGTAGGTAGAATTCTTCGCGGTTATCCGGATACCCTGCCAACCACGGATAGGCAAAGGTCGCCGTGGCCAGACTGGCGATAATCACCAGCCCGGTATAGAACATCGCGTAGCCGTCAACCCGCATCAGCGGCGTGACATCCATTGGCTCGACTTGCCCGACGAAATACAGAGACAGCAGCGCCAGGTTAAGCCCGATAACCGTCAGGGTGGCGTTCAGGAAATGATCGCGTCGCCACGCAATGGACAGCATCACAACCACCACCGTCAATCCGACGATCAACAGCGGTAGCATTGCGATCAGTTGTTGAGGAGTTATTGTCATGGCGAATTACGGCCTTGTTGTTATGTTTGGTGAAACTAGTGGTGATGAAGCGTTAAACCACTGCTGTACATTGCTCATCGCCGCATGAGAGGTATCCAGAATCGGTTGCGGGTAAAGGCCCAACAACACCAGTAATACCACCAGCAGCAACACGATCGACAGTTCTCGCAGGCTCATACCCGGCAAGGCTTCTTCCGATTTCGGCGCACCATAGTAAGCGCGCTGCATCATGATTAATGAATAAATCGACGCAAACACCAGCCCAAAGGTAGAGATGATAGTAATCACCGGTACGACCTGGAAGCTGCCAAACAAAATCATAAATTCGCCGACGAAATTACCGGTGCCAGGCATCCCCAGCGTCGCAACCGCGAAGAACAGGGAAAGCGCTGGTAGGTACTTAATCCGTCCCCACAGGCCGCCCATCTGACGCATATCGCGGGTATGCAGACGTTCGTATAATTGACCACAGATGATGAACATACCCGCGGCTGACAGGCCGTGGGCAATCATCTGAATCACTGCGCCCTGATAAGCCAACTGGCTGCCGGTGTAGATGGCAATCAATACAAAGCCCATGTGGGACACGCTGGTGTAAGCGATTAAACGTTTGATATCGGTCTGGCAGAACGCCATCCACGCACCGTAGAAGATACCAATAACACCCAGCCACATAGCGATAGGCGCAAACTCGTGGGAAGCATTCGGGAACAGCGGCAGGCTAAAGCGCAGCAAACCGTAAGCAGCGGTTTTCAACAGAATCCCGGCCAAATCCACCGAACCCGCGGTTGGAGCCTGACTGTGCGCATCCGGCAACCAGCCGTGCAGCGGCACCACCGGCATTTTCACCGCGAAAGCGATGAAGAAACCGAGCATCAACAGATATTCCACACCGTGGGACATCGGCGTTTTCAGTAGATTTTCATAGTTGAAAGTCCAGACGCCGGTGGCTTTGTAATGCACAAATACCAGACCCAGGATAGCAATCAACATGATCAGGCCGCTGGCCTGGGTATAAATGAAGAACTTGGTCGCGGCGGAGATACGCGTTTTACCGTCTGACGCTTTGTGACCCCACAAGGCAATCAGGAAGTACATCGGCACCAACATCATTTCCCAGAAGAAGAAGAACAGGAACATGTCGATGGCGAGGAACACGCCGATGACGCCACCCAGAATCCATAGCAGGTTCAGGTGGAAGAAACCCTGATAGCGCTGAATTTCACGCCACGAACAAAGAATCGCCAGTACGCCCAGCAGGCCGGTCAGCACCACCATCAGCAGTGACAGACCGTCCAGTGCCAAATGGAACTCAATGCCAAAGCGTGGAATCCACGGCAAGGAGAACTCCGACTGCCACTGCGGAATGCCCGCCGGATTAGTCAGTGAATAGCCGCCCTGCAACCACAGTTGCAGGGAAAGTACCAACGTCAGCCCCATCGCGATTAACGCTATCCAGCGCGGTACCTTGGTACCGAAGCGTTCAAACTGCCAGCACAGCAGACCGCCGATAAAGGGGATAAGAATTAGCCAAGGTAATAGCATGGCGTTTTGTGTCCCTAATTAAAGAGCCTATTCAGGCTTCTAAACGAAAAGCAACAGAGCCAGTATGACAACTGCACCCAGACCCATTGAGGCAACGTACCAACGCACCTGACCATTCTCACTGAACGTCAAACCGCGATTACCCAAGCGTGCAATCCATGCCGGCGTATTCATCAGTGAGTTCAGCGGATCGCGCTGTAGCAAGCGTGCAATCCACAGATAAGGTTTTACAAACAGGTTGTGATACAACCAATCGAAGCCCCATGCGTGGAACCACCAGACGGTGAAGAAACGGCCAATCGCGCTTTGCCCGATGCTGTTCACCCACTGACGTTTGCCCAGATACAGTGCCGCAGCCAGCAGAATGCCGATCACCACAATCACCCCGGAGAAGATCTCCAGCGGCATTTTGCCTTCTTCACCTAAATGAAGTTCTGGCAATACGCCCGCCAACGGTGGTGTGATCAACGCGCCGACAAAGGTAGACAGCACCAGCAGCACCAGCAATGGCAGGTTATGAGTCATACCTGTAACCGGATGGGCTTTGGTTTTTTCCTCGCCGTGGAACACGATAAAGATCATGCGGAAGGTATACAGCGCCGTCAGGAACGCCCCCACCAGACCGGCAACCATCAGGTTGATATGGCCGGTAGCCAGTGCGCCCCAGAGGATTTCGTCTTTACTGTAGAAGCCCGCGGTGACGATTGGCAATGCTGCCAGCGCCGCGCCGCCCACCAAGAAGCAGATATAAACCAGAGGGATTTTTTTACGCAGCCCCCCCATTTTGAAGATATTTTGCTCGTGGTGACAAGCCAGAATCACTGAACCGGAGGAGAGGAACAGCAAGGCTTTGAAGAAGGCGTGAGTCATCAGGTGGAAAATGGCTGCATCCCACGCCTGAACGCCCAGCGCCAGGAACATGTAACCGATCTGGCTCATGGTCGAATAAGCCAGAACCCGTTTGATGTCGGTTTGCACCAGCGCCGCAAAGCCCGCCAGTACCAGCGTAACCGCACCGATAATTCCCACCAGATGCAGAACGTCCGGCGCCATCAGGAACAGACCGTGAGTACGAGCAATCAGATACACACCGGCGGTAACCATGGTCGCCGCATGGATCAGCGCGGAAACCGGCGTCGGGCCTGCCATCGCATCGGCCAGCCAGGTTTGCAACGGCAACTGCGCCGATTTACCTACTGCACCGCCCAATAGCATCAAGGTCGCCCAGGTAATGGCGGTGGAGCCCATTTCCAACTGCTGCGGTGCCAGTACCATCAGTTCGCGAATATTCAGCGTACCCAATTCGTTGTAGAGGATGAACAGCGCAAAAGCCAAGAATACGTCACCTACGCGAGTCACGATAAAGGCTTTCATGGCCGCCGCGCCATTCGCCGGATTGGTGTAGTAGAAACCGATCAGCAGGTAACTGCACAGACCCACGCCTTCCCAGCCGAGATACATCAGCAGCAGGTTATCCGCCAATACCAAGACCACCATACTGGCGATAAACAGGTTGGTATAAGCGAAGAAGCGGGAATAGCCTTCTTCCCCACGCATATACCAAGAGGCATACATATGGATGAAGAAGCCCACGCCGGTCACTACCGACAGCATGGTCAGCGACAGGCCGTCCAGCGTCAGGGTCAATGGAATACTGAAGTCGCCAACGGACATCCAGTTCCACAGGGTTTGGTTAAACACCTGAACGCCCGTGGCTTTCTGGCTGAGGAAATCAACCGCAACGTAAGCGGTAACCAGCGCAGCCAGACCAATGGAGCCGACTCCGACGGTGGCGGAAGTATTTTCCGACCAGCGACCGCGGGAGAATGCCAACAGCAGAAAACCAAGCAGTGGCAGCAGAATTGTTAAATATAATAGGTTCATCCGCGCATCTCACTGACTGTATCAATATCCAGAGTATGACGGCGACGATACAGCTGAAGCAGCAATGCCAGGCCAATACTGGCCTCCGCCGCTGCCAGCGTAATCGCCAGGATATACATCACCTGTCCGTCAGCCTGACCCCAATAACTGCCCGCGACCACAAAGGCCAACGCCGCCGCGTTGATCATCACTTCCAAACTGATCAACATAAACAGTAGGTTGCGGCGTATCAGCAACCCAGACAGCCCTAGCACAAACAGAATGGCCGCCAGAATAAGGCCATGTTGTAGAGGGATCATGCTTGTTCCTCCGTTTTTCTTTTCGCTGAATCGCCGCTGCTCAGCACATCACCGGGTTTATGTTCCCGGCCAATGTGGAACGCAACAACCAGACCCGCCAGCAACAGCATTGAAGCCAGCTCAACCGCCAATACGTACGGACCAAACAGGCTGATACCTACGGCTTTTGCGTCAACCATCTCGCCGCTGATACCCTGATCGGATACGCTGCTGATGGCATAAATCAGTACCGATAACAGCACCAGCGCCAGCAAACCGGGGCCAATCCAGACGCTCGGTTTCAGCCAAGCACGTTCTTGCGCATCGACGTTGCCCAGGTTCAGCATCATCACCACGAAGACGAACAGCACCATAATGGCACCGGCGTACACGATGATCTCCAACGCACCGGCGAAATACGCGCCCAGTGAGAAGAACACAGCGGAAATCGCCAGTAGAGAGATAATCAGGTACAACAAGGCGTGTACCGGGTTGGTATGGGTAATGACGCGAATTGTCGCCACTACCGCTACCAATGCTGCTATATAAAATGCAAATTCCATGATCAACGGCTCCTTTAAGGCATCAGACCTTTAACGTCGATCGGTTTGGCTTCATTTTCGGCTTCGCCTTTCTGCTTGCCGTCAATCGCCATACCGGCCATCCGGTAGAAGTTATATTCCGGATATTTACCCGGACCCGAGATCAACAAATCTTCTTTTTCGTAGACCAAATCCTGCCGTTTAAACTCACCCATTTCGAAATCCGGCGTGAGCTGGATAGCGGTCGTTGGGCAAGCTTCTTCACACAGGCCGCAGAAAATGCAGCGGGAGAAGTTGATACGGAAGAATTCCGGATACCAGCGACCATCTTTCTGCTCAGCTTTTTGCAGAGAGATACAGCCCACCGGGCAAGCCACGGCGCACAGATTACAGGCTACGCAGCGCTCTTCGCCGTCCGGATCGCGGGTTAGCACGATACGGCCACGGTAGCGCGGCGGCAGGTAAACCGGCTCTTCCGGATACATTTGGGTTTCACGCTTGTGGAAGGCATGAAGGCCAATCATCCACAGGCTGCGCACTTGGGTGCCGAAACCAACCACTAACTCTTTCAACGTCATGGTTCATTCACCCCTTATTGAGCGTTGTACAAAATGACCGCGGCAGTCGCCAGCAGATTCAGCAGAGTCAACGGCAGGCAAATTTTCCAGCCGAATGACATCACTTGGTCATAACGTGGGCGCGGCAAAGATGCACGGATCAGAATGAACATCACCATGAAGAAAGCCGTTTTCAGCGCAAACCAGATAAATGGCGGCAGGAACGGGCCTTGCCAGCCACCGAAGAACAAGGTGACTATCAGTGCAGAGACGGTCACGATACCGATGTATTCGCCAACGAAGAACAAACCGAACTTCATACCGGAATATTCAATGTGGTAACCATCGGCCAGCTCTTGTTCCGCTTCCGGTTGGTCAAAGGGATGACGGTGACAAACCGCAACGCCCGCAATGGCAAAGGTCACGAAGCCAAAGAACTGCGGGATAACGTTCCAGACGTGTTCCTGAGAGTTAACAATATCCTGCATATTGAACGAGCCTGCCTGCGCTACCACGCCCATCAGCGATAAGCCGAGGAACACTTCGTAGCTCAGGGTTTGTGCTGACGCACGCATCGCCCCTAACAGAGAATATTTGTTATTACTGGACCAGCCGGCGAACAGTACCGCGTACACCGCCAGACCGGCCATCATCAGGAAAAACAGAATGCCGATGTTGAGGTCCGCAACTGCCCAGGTCGGACTGACCGGGACGATAGCGAAAGACAGTAGCAACGAGGTAAAGGCGATAACCGGTGCCAGAGTAAAAATTACCCGGTCTGCGAAGCGCGGTACCCAGTCTTCTTTGAAGAACATTTTGATCATGTCGGCCACCAGCTGCAGTGAGCCGCCCCAACCGACACGGTTTGGTCCGTATCGGTTCTGGAACAGACCCAGCAGGCGGCGCTCGCCGAAGCTCATAAACGCGCCGCAGGTGACAACCACCAACAGAATCACTACCGCTTTCAGGACGGAGATCAGGATCTCGATCAATTCAGGGGTAAACCAGCTCATAGCACCGCCTCCCGCAGGTTCTCAACGCGGGTACCCACCAATATAGGTGGAATGCCCGGTAAGCCAAGCGGCAAGCCGACCTGACCCTGAGCCAAAGTTTCACTCAAACGCACCGGCAGACGCAGCGTCTGACCAGAACAGTTGAACTCGACCAACATACCGAGGTTAACCCCCAGTTGCGCTGCGTCGGATGGATTGACCATCACATAAGGCGCTGGCATACGCTGTTGAATCACCGCTGAACGCTGAGACATTTCTTCGCTACCGAACAGATGGTAGTAAGGTGCCACACGCCAGCCGTCGGCATTTGCCGCAAAGGCTGCCGGTACGCCGGTGAAGTAAGCCAGGCTGCCCTCCCCAGCTTCGATCAGGCGCACGCCCGGATCGCCAAAGCGCAGTTTTCCACCCACTTCAGCCTGGAATTTATTCCACGCCTGCGGTGAGTTCCAACCTGGCGCCCAGGCAAACGGAATTTGCTGACGATCGGCCAATGGACTGTTGTTCCCTTCCATTGAGAAGGCAAACGGCGTATCGATGTCTTGCGGTTGACGCGGTTCGTGCACGCTGATGTTGGCGCGCATCGCAGTACGGCCACTGTAACGGTGCGGTGAACGCGCCAGTTTCTGACCGCGGATACGGAAAGTCGCGTCTGGCGCAGCTTCCACGATACCCTGCAACTGCGGCAATGCTTTGACACAGGCCTGAATCACGTGATCCAGCTGAGTCCAGTCTACGTGGCGGCTAGTGTAGGTCGAATGTAGAGAATGCAGCCAACGCCAGCTTTCCAACATCACCACGTTTTCGTCGTAGTAGCTTGGATCGTAAACCTGGAAGAAACGCTGCGCGCGACCTTCCTGATTCACCAGCGTACCATCGCTTTCAGCAAAGCTGGCCGCAGACAGAATCAAACTGGCTTTATCCATAATAGTGGTGCGCTGATGATCCAACACGATCAGGTTTTCCGCTTTGGCTAACGCCGCGTCAACCTGATCCGCCGCCGCATGACGATAAAGATCGTTTTCCATCACGATTGCGGTATCAGCTTCGCCGCTGGCTAACTGAGCCAACGCCTGATCCAGCGAACCGCCGCCGACCATCGCCAGCCCCATGCTATTAGCTGCTGCCGCGACGAAGGTAATGCCTACGTCAGATCCTCGGCCTTTCAGCGCCTTGGCGATGTTGGCTGCCGCTTCGATGATTGCATCGCTACCCGCGCTGCTACCGGTAATAATCAGCGGTTTTCTCGCGCCGGCCAATGCCTGCACGATGATATCCACTTTACCTTTCAGATCTTTTGACAGGTCTTCCACTGCCGGCGCGGACTCGTCCAGCGCGTGGGCAATAGCAAAGCCCAAACGTGCCTGATCGTCCACTGGCGCACGGTAGTTCCAGGCAGCGATATCATCCATACGGGTGTTATCAACGTTAGTGATAAACAGCGGATGTTTGGCATGCTGGCCAATGTTCATGATCGCGGCGATTTGCCAATCGGCAACTTTTTGCGCAGCGGCCATTTCACGGGCTTTGCCTTTCACAGCCTGACGCACAGACAGCGCAATGCGCGCGCCGGTTTGGGTCAAATCTTCACCCAGAACCAGTACCGCATCATAGCTTTCAATTTCACGCAGCGCCGGAGTGTGGATGCCGCCCTCAGTCAGCACTTTCAGCATCAATTGCAGACGCTGTTGCTCGCCCGCGGCGATGCCGGTGTAATAGTTTTCTGCCCCCACCAGTTCACGCAGCGCAAAGTTGCTTTCCAGACTGGCGCGAGGGGAACCGATACCGATGGTTTTCTTCGCCTGACGCAGGATATCTGCCGCCCCCTGCATGGCCTGTTCGGCGTTGAGAGCGATCCAATCGTTGCCACGGCGTTGCTGCGGCTGACGCGGACGATCTTTCAGGTTGACGTAGCCATAACCAAAGCGGCCACGGTCACACATAAAGTAGTGGTTTACGCTGCCGTTATAGCGGTTTTCGATACGACGCAGTTCGCCATAGCGCTCGCCTGGGCTGGTGTTACAACCGACGCTGCACTGCTGGCAGATGCTTGGGGCAAACTGCATATCCCACTTCCGGTTATAACGCTCGGAGTGGGTTTTATCGGTGAATACGCCGGTCGGGCAAACTTCTACCAGATTACCGGAGAACTCACTTTCTAAGGTGCCGCTTTCGGTACGACCGAAATATACGTTGTCATGCGCGCCATATACGCCGAAATCAGTGCCGTCTGCATAGTCTTTGTAGTAACGCACACAGCGGTAACAGGCGATACAGCGGTTCATTTCGTGGGAAATGAACGGGCCGAGATCCTGATTCTGATGAGTACGTTTACTGAAACGGTACTTACGGAAGCTGTGGCCGGTCATCACCGTCATATCTTGCAGGTGACAGTTACCGCCTTCTTCACAGACCGGACAATCGTGTGGATGGTTAGTCATTAACCATTCAACCACGCTTTCGCGGAACTGCTTTGCTTCGCCGTCATCGATGGAAATAAAGGTGCCATCGGTGGCCGGGGTCATACAGGACATAACCAAACGCCCACGGGTGTCATCGGCGTTTTGGTATTGCTTTACCGCACATTGGCGGCAAGCGCCGACGCTTCCCAGCGCCGGATGCCAGCAAAAATAAGGAATATCGAGTCCCAGGGAGAGACAGGCTTGTAACAGGTTGTCGGCCCCGTTTACATCATATTCTTTGCCGTCTACATGAATCGTAGCCATATCAGCATGCTTCCAAGTGGCTTGCGTCAGAACACATTCAAGGTCTGTTGCGCTCGGTGATACTTCGTCAAAAATCAGCCCGAAATGCTCTTTCTTACTGATTTCTGCCTCGTTTGACCGTCGCTCACGACGACCTTGAAACCGTTCTTTTTACAAGCGTTAATCAAAAAATTCTGACCCTTGCTGCTTATAACTGTTTGCTACTTATAACGATTTATAGATAGCAAGGGCATCAGTGCTACCAGCGCGCTTTTAACAGGTTAGGCTGAATACCGGCTATGGCTCGGGTATTGCCATAGTCCTTAGTCGCGATCCCGGCTTCAAATTCGTCCCGGAAATATTTAATCGCGCTTTGTAGTGGTTCAACCGCGCCCGGCGCGTGAGCACAGAAGGTTTTACCCGGCCCTAAGAAGCGGCAAAGCTGTTCCAGCGTTTCGATGTCACCCGGTTGGCCTTCGCCACGTTCCAGCGCACGCAGAATTTTGACACTCCACGGCAGACCGTCACGGCACGGAGTACACCAGCCGCATGACTCACGGGCAAAGAACTCTTCCAGATTACGTACCAGCGAAACCATACCGATTTCGTGATCCACCGCCATTGCCAACGCCGTACCTAAACGACTGCCCGCTTTGCCGATGTTTTCGAAATCCATAGGCAGATCCAAATGATCGGCGGTCAGGAAGTCGGTACCCGCACCGCCCGGTTGCCAGGCTTTGAATTTCAAACCGTCACGCATACCACCGGCGTAATCTTCCAAAATTTCACGAGCAGAAATACCAAACGGCAGTTCCCATAGGCCCGGATTTTTCACCCGACCAGAGAAGCCCATCAGCTTGGTACCCGCATCGTTACTTTTGCCAGCGGTGATTCCCTGATACCAATCCACGCCGTGCTCCAAAATTGCCGGCACGTTACACAGGGTTTCCACATTGTTGACGCAGGTCGGTTTGCCCCACACGCCGGAAGACGCAGGGAAAGGCGGCTTGGAACGTGGGTTAGCGCGGCGGCCTTCCAGTGAGTTAATCAGCGCGGTTTCTTCCCCGCAGATATAACGACCGGCACCGGTATGGACAATCAGCTCAAAATCGAAACCGCTGCCCATAATATTTTTGCCCAGCAAACCGGCTTCGGTCGCTTCGGCAATAGCGCGACGCAAATGCACCGCCGCTTCGATGTATTCACCACGCAGGAAGATGTAGCCCCGGTAGGCTTTCAGCGCGAAGGCGCTGATCAGCATCCCTTCCACCAGCAGATGAGGCAATTGCTCCATCAGCAGACGGTCTTTATAGGTGCCCGGCTCCATTTCATCGGCGTTACACAGCAGGTAACGGATGTTCATGCTTTCGTCTTTCGGCATCAGGCTCCACTTTAAACCGGTGGAGAAACCTGCGCCGCCGCGCCCTTTCAGACCCGCATCTTTGACCAGATTGACGACGTCCGGCGGAGCCATGCCTTTTAAGGCTTTTTCTGCTCCGACATAGCCATTTTTGCTGCGGTACTCATCAAGCCATACCGGCTGTTTGTCATCACGCAAACGCCAGGTCAGCGGATGCATTTCCGGGGTACGGATAATTTCACGAGTAAAACCTGAAGGATTTGTCATGGATATTGCTCCAGTAACTTTTCAATTTCTTCAGGCTTCAGGTAGCTGTGAGTATCGTCGTCGATCATCATCGTCGGACCACGGTCACAGTTACCCAAGCAGCAAGTTGGCAGCAGCGTGAAACGACCATCAAAAGTGGTCTGACCCGGCTTGATGCTGAGCTTTTTCTCGATAGCCGCCTGAATGCCCTGATAACCGGTAATGTGGCAAACCACGCTGTCACAGTAACGAATCACATGGCGACCAACTGGCTGGCGGAAAATCTGGCTGTAGAAAGTGGCTACGCCTTCAACGTCGGAAGCCGGAATACCCAGCACCTCAGCAATAGCGTGAATCGCACCGTCTGGCACCCAACCGCGTTTTTTCTGTACGATTTTCAGCGCTTCAATCGACGCGGCACGAGCATCTTCGTAATGATGCTTTTCATGCTCGATGGCATCGCGTTCTTCCGCGCTCAATTCAAAGGCTTCTTGTGCGGTGGCCGGCTGTTCAGCGACAGAGCGCTCAACGGCAGTAGACTGCGCTGCATCGACAGCCAGGTTCACCACATCAAGTTGATCTTTATGATCCTGGGTCTCTTTTTGATCACTCATAATTAGCGGTCCACATCAGACATTACAAAATCGATACTGCCCAGATAGACGATCAGGTCAGATACCAGGCTGCCACGGATTACCGATGGGATCTGCTGCAAATGGGCATAGCTCGGGGTACGTATCCGGGTGCGATAGCTCATGGTGCTGCCGTCACTGGTCAGATAGTAACTGTTGATCCCTTTGGTCGCTTCAATCATCTGGAATGACTCGTTAGCTGGCATCACCGGGCCCCACGAAACTTGCAGGAAGTGAGTAATCAGCGTTTCGATATGTTGAAGCGTACGTTCTTTCGGCGGCGGCGTAGTCAGCGGATGGTCAGCTTTGAATGGACCTTCTGGCATGTTTTTATAACATTGCTCCAGAATTCGCAGGCTTTGACGCAGTTCTTCCACTTTCAGCATTACGCGGTCATAGCAGTCACCGTTATTACCGATTGGCACTTCGAATTCGAAGTTTTCATAACCGGAATACGGGCGCCATTTACGCACATCAAAATCGATACCGGTGGCACGCAGGCCAGCACCAGTGACGCCCCAATCCAACGCTTCTTTGGAATTGTAGGCAGCAACGCCAATTGAACGTCCTTTCAGGATACTGTTCTGCAAAGCAGCTTTGACGTAGGAATCCAGACGTTTGGGCATCCAGTCAAGGAAATCGCGCAGCAAACGCTCCCAGCCGCGTGGCAGATCGTGAGCCACGCCACCAATACGGAACCAGGCTGGATGCATACGGAAGCCGGTAATCGCCTCAATCACATCGTAGACTTTCTGACGGTCGGTAAAGGCGAAGAACACCGGGGTCATCGCACCCACGTCCTGGATAAAGGTACTGATGTACAGCAGATGGCTGTTGATGCGGAACAGTTCAGACAGCATCACGCGGATGGTATCAACCTTCTCCGGCACTTTAATCCCGGCCAGTTTTTCAACGGCCAGCACATACGGCATTTCGTTTACACAGCCACCGAGATACTCGATACGGTCAGTGTAAGGAATGTAGCTATGCCAGGATTGACGCTCGCCCATCTTTTCCGCGCCGCGGTGGTGATAACCCACGTCTGGCACGCAATCGACAATTTCTTCGCCATCCAGCTGCAATACAATGCGGAAAGCACCATGAGAAGACGGATGGTTAGGACCGAGGTTAAGAAACATGAAGTCCTCATTTTCGGTTCCACGCTTCATACCCCAATCTTCTGGTTTGAAGGTGAGAGACTCCATCTCCATATCTTCTTTCTGCTTGGTCAGCACGAAGGGATCGAATTCCGTGGCGCGAGCAGGGTAGTCTTTACGCAGCGGATGACCTTCCCAGCTTTGCGGCATCATAATGCGCGTCAAATGCGGGTGGCCATCAAAGGTAATACCGAACATTTCCCACGTTTCCCGCTCATACCAGTTGGCATTCGGGAAAATCTTGGTTGCTGTGGACACGTGCATGTCTTTTTCAGACAGTGCCACTTTCAGCATAATGTCGCGGTTACGCTCAATAGAAAGCAAATGATAGAAAACAGAGAAATCCGCATCAGGCAAACCTTGGCGGTGAGTACGCAACCGCTCATCCACCCCATGCAGATCGAACAGCATAACGTAAGGCTTAGGCTGTTTTCTTAAAAACGACATTACTTCCAGCAATTGTTCACGCTTCACCCAGACTACCGGCATGCCGGTACGGGTCGCCTGAACAACAAAGGCCTCTGGCCCAAAACGGTTCGACAACTCACCTATTACCGGATCATCGAGATGATCGCGGGTTTGCCATGCGGGCTGGGCGCTGTCGGTCGTTGTATGATCTGTCATAATTTTTTTTCACCACAACTTTTTTGATCACTACCGGGGTCATTTCGTGGTCAGTGCGCCGCGAATTTAGCTGTCGTACCTAGATTGACTGTCAAATCGACAGAATCAAATCTCGTCAGGAGTACGCAGGTTAGTGACCGCAATACGCTCAGCGTGTTTACGCTCGCGTTCTGGCTGCATATTGGCGCGATAAACGCCCTGATCGCCGACAACCCAGGAAAGTGGGCGGCGTTCTTTACCAATGGATTCCTGCAACAGTAACAGCGCTTGCATATAAGCTTCAGGACGCGGTGGGCAACCTGGGATATACACATCCACCGGCAGGAATTTATCTACGCCCTGCACCACGGAGTAAATGTCATACATGCCGCCGGAGTTGGCGCAGGCACCCATTGAGATAACCCATTTCGGTTCAAGCATCTGTTCGTACAAACGCTGAATAACCGGAGCCATCTTGGTGAAGCAGGTTCCTGCAACCACCATGAAGTCAGCCTGACGCGGTGAGGCGCGCAATACTTCAGCCCCGAAACGCGCCACGTCATGCACAGCGGTAAACGAGGTCACCATTTCTACGTAACAGCAAGAAAGACCGAAGTTATACGGCCAAAGTGAGTTTTTACGTCCCCAGTTCACCATGTCATGCATCGCGTGCTCAAGTTTACCCATGTACACGCTACGATGGATGTCTTGCTCGAGCGGATCGCCGCTGATGGTTTCCTGTGTTTGTAGGGGATAACGGTCATTTTCACCGTTGGGGTCTATGCGGGTTAGCGTATAGTCCATGTTAATGCCTCGCTGTATTTATTGGCGCAAATCGGGCGGAATACCTTTGGAATTTGTGACCGTGCTCGGTTTGCTCACGCGGCGGTTCGACCGCCCAGGAGTCCAATCCAGAGCACCGATGCGCACCAGATAAACCAAACCAGCCAGCAGCACCAAAATGAAAATGGTGGCTTCGATGAAACCTATCCAGCCGCTTTCGCGAATGGAAATCGACCAGGCATACAGGTACAAGGCTTCAACGTCGAAAATAACGAAGAACATGGCGACCAGATAGAACTTGGCCGACAGGCGCATACGCGCAGAGCCAACCGAGTCGATACCGGACTCATAGGGTACGTTTTTGGCACGGGCCCGAGCTCTCCCACCCAGGAAGAACGCACCTAGCAGCATGAAACCGCACAGCCCGATAGCGCCAATGAGGAATACAGCGAACGCCCAGTGATGAGCGATAACTTCAGTGGTTGTTGACATACTCATTGCTTACTCATCAAAAGTGGCGTCGAACGTTCTGCTCTTGTGTCGGCAGTTGTGCACCACATCGATTCAAGGGAAGGATAATAACCACACAAAGACACTGTCTTTACAACTATTTAGCCAGTGTTTTACTGTGGGCTTTTTACTCCTTTCAATAACCTTTTGTCAACTTTGACAAAAGTAACTACACATTAATTTACAAACGCACGATCTTGCTTAACATTTGGTGCGACCTCGAAAGCTAAATCGAGTCAGTCATTTGTTGAGTTCTATCATGCACATATAAAGCAACGTGGATCTTTCGTTTTTACTATACCATTGTCGCAGGAATAACCTGTTCTTCCACTCACTAGCTAGGGGTATTTTTTTGATCCAGAACACGTTTTGAGTGTTATTAGGCAGTTTCTTAACAAATAAAAAGCTGTTATTGAAACTAAAAATAGTGAAACATCGTTTTGAGTCAATTGAAGACGTGTTAACGAAAAGAAAAAAAATACTGCGGGGAGCTATATGGATATCAGTCTAGACTGCAGCCTGACTGTCTTGGGCTATACCCCAAAATAAGTGTGGGAAACGCGCCTTTAGTCACGAAATATCAACAAAACGGTAATAAATAGGTTTTTACTGTCTTAGAAACGAAAAATCCCCTGTTTAAACAGGGGATTAACGAAACACTAGATGTTAAATAATTCTTATTAATTATCGATATACAATTCGGAACCCTGGGATGGTTCTGTTCCGGTCAGCAATGAAGGCTGATAACCATTTTGCAAGGCACTAAAAATCGCCAATGCTAACTCATTTTCACATGCATCATCTTTGCACAGCGCATAATGGGTTTCAGGCAACCGAGGTAATCCTTCTGTTTCGCCTAATACCCGCAGGTCCGGACTCATCATTTCGATAGGTCTGGCGGTCACACCTAACCCTGCCCTCACCGCCGCCCTAATGGCCGAAAGCGAAGAAGCAACGTAGGCAATGCGCCACGGAATACCAGCCTGTGTCAGATGCTCTATTGCCATGTCACGAAATGGACTTGGCTCATTCATCACCACCAGCGGAATGGCCTCTCCAGGGACAAACTGATAGTCCGCAGAGCAATACCACAGCGTTGGGGAGGTTCTCAACATCAGATGGGGAAGACTTTCAACTGCTGCCGTGGTGATCGCTAAATCAACTTCACCACTGCTCAGCATCTCAGCAATTTCCGGCCCACGCTTGACCCGCACATCTATGGCTAAACGCGGATACAACGTTGCCACCCGATTCAAAAGAAAAGGGAGCAGCGTATCAGCGGTATCATCAGATGCACCAATGGTCAGCACGCCTTCTACATTGCTGTACATTAAAGAAGTGCAAGCTTCATCGTTAAAACGCAAAATTTTTCTGGCATAGCCAAGTAACTGGAGACCATGTTCAGTAAGTAACTTGTTGCGCCCATGGCGGGCAAACAACTCTTTACCAACCAACTGTTCTAACCGTTGCATCTGTTGGCTAACGGCTGATTGCGTTCGACATACTGCGGCAGCAGCGGCGGCGAAAGTATTCAGGTCAGCAACAGCGACAAAGGTTCTAAGCAGATCGAGGTCGAGATTAATTATCGGACGATTTGCATTTGTCATAGTGTATTCTTCACTTTTTTGAATTCTAATTACAAACTACCCTGGTGTTTAACTAACAACATTATCAAATGAGACAATGTTAAGTATGACAGTACCCCACTCATTAGAGTAGGGCAAAAAAATAACTTATATTTCGTTATCTTTATCTCTTTTTCAAAAACATCTTTTCCCAACCAGTCATCCAATTATATGAATAGCGTCACAAAAAACCGCTAAATCTTCGATAAATGAAGATTTTTTATGCTGGGGAACGCCATTTCTTGCCGCTAAATTTAATGCTTCTAATGTACTGTTTTTAATTAAATTCACCTTAATGGCCGCTTATTTTATATATAAAAAAACAACTTATCACCGAGATGGTGGTTTATCTTTTCAAAAAGATTTAACTAATGATTTTCTACTAAAGTGCGAGAATGAATCCCTTACATTAAATGTTCTTAATAGTTTTCCTATTTATAGTTTTTAGCTTCCCTGCCATTTTTAGACTGGCATCTACAATATGTATGATAAAAACATGAATATTTAGCTATCAACTTATTATATAAAAGAAATTGGCCAATATTTTATTGTAAAAATAGTAAGGGAACGCGTTAAGTTGATAAGTATTGCTGGATGAATATTATGCGTTACCGGTTGCTTTATCGCCGAAACACGTCATTTCGATCAGAAAATAGACAGCAAACACTTCATTTTATCTAATCATTAAGATTTTTATGATGAATGAAACAGGAAAAATGATAAGTCAGTTACCCTCGATAAACATTTGCAGTAAAGCGATGTATAGAACTTCAAAAATGTGCGGCAGCGGAGTACATTGAACACCTTGCCGTGTTCCAGGAACAGGACACGCTTTTACCAGTGAAAAGGCTCTGTTTTATGTCCCCCATTGAAAAATCCAGCAAACTGGACAACGTCTGTTACGACATTCGTGGCCCGGTGCTAAAAGAAGCTAAGCGTCTTGAAGAAGAAGGTAATAAGGTTCTGAAACTGAACATCGGCAATCCTGCCCCGTTTGGTTTCGACGCACCGGATGAAATTCTGGTAGACGTCATTCGTAACCTGCCCACGGCGCAAGGCTATTGCGACTCCAAAGGCCTATACTCAGCGCGCAAAGCCATCATGCAGCACTATCAGGCGCGGGATATGCGCGATCTGACGGTGGAGGACATTTACATCGGCAACGGCGTTTCCGAGCTGATTGTGCAATCCATGCAAGCCTTGCTAAATATTGGCGACGAAATGCTGGTACCGGCGCCGGATTACCCGCTGTGGACCGCGGCTGTTTCCCTGTCCAGCGGTAAAGCCGTGCACTATATGTGTGATGAGGAATCTGACTGGTTCCCCGATCTGGATGATATTCGTAGCAAAATCACTCCGCGCACTCGCGGCATTGTGATTATCAACCCGAACAACCCAACCGGCGCGGTATACAGCAAAGAGCTGTTGCTGGAGATTGTTGAGATTGCCCGCCAGAATGATTTGATCATTTTTGCCGATGAAATCTATGACAAAATTTTGTATGACGATGCGCAGCACCATTCGATTGCTGCATTAGCACCGGATTTGCTGACCGTGACCTTTAACGGTTTGTCCAAGACTTACCGCGTAGCCGGTTTCCGTCAGGGCTGGATGGTGCTTAACGGGCCGAAGAAGCACGCTAAAGGTTATATTGAAGGCCTAGAAATGCTGGCTTCGATGCGTTTATGTGCCAACGTGCCGATGCAGCACGCCATTCAGACAGCTCTGGGAGGTTATCAGAGCATCAGTGAGTTTATTCAGCCCGGCGGTCGTTTGTATGAACAGCGGGATCGCGCCTGGGAATTGATCAATCAGATCCCTGGGGTTTCCTGTGTGAAGCCTCGCGGTGCGCTGTATATGTTCCCGCGTATCGACGCCAAGCGTTTCAATCTGAAAGACGATCAGAAGCTAGTGCTGGATTTGCTGTTGCAAGAAAAAGTGTTACTGGTACAAGGCAGTGCCTTCAACTGGCCGTACCCGGATCACGTGCGCATCGTGACCTTACCGCGCGTAGATGAGTTAGAAATGGCGGTCGGGAAGCTAGGCCGGTTCCTAGAGACATACCATCAGTAATTGATTTGGGGGGACTACGCGCCCCCCCATTCTCCACGTCTTAACACTCCGCACCTCCGTACCTATCGCCTTCTCACGGCGTCGGTTCTCTTGCTCATCGCTTCGGCTGGCGGAATGCCGCAACTCGCTCTTCATTAGGCAGATCACATGTGCTGTGAAAGGGCCAGCTTGGGGTCAAAAACCCTATCAAGGGTGAAAGGCAAATAGCGATTCATAAAAATGGTTTTGATTTTAATAAGGCGCAATCAGGACGTGGGCCGGCAGCTGTTCAAAGCGCGCCTTGAGCCGCAGAGGCAGGAAGCATGGCATCCTGATAACGCCCGCAGCTGAATCTAGCGCTGGCTCGCCGGACGAAAAGTGTACGAGGAAAATTCGCAGAACCCCACTTTCGCACCAAGTACAGAGCTGGGGCGACTGTCAACCCTGCTCGCAAGCCTCCACGACGAGTGAGGGAAAAACCGAACAATAAGGCTTTCAAACCTGATCCGATACGAATTATCAGAAAGCTACGGCATAGCTCGAGACATTTTATCGCCGTCTCCGCGAGTGGGGAGCAACTGAACCGTCAGGCTTTCAAAACCCAACCCAGGTTATCTGGTCACATCATCGCTATCGCAGATGAGAAATTACAAAACCCGCCTCCTCTTCTGTTAGGCTATAAACCTAAAATTACCCCGACTCCCTGTTTGATTACCGATTTATCGTCGTAGAAAAAACAAAGAGAGAAAATTATGAGTCAGAGCCACTTCTTCGCCCATCTATCCCGCCTGAAACTGATTAATCGCTGGCCGCTGATGCGTAATGTTCGAACGGAAAATGTATCAGAACATAGCCTGCAAGTGGCCTTTGTCGCTCATGCGCTGGCAATCATCAAAAACCGTAAATTCAACGGTAATCTGAACGCCGACCGCATCGCGCTGTTAGCCATGTACCACGACGCCAGCGAAGTGATTACCGGCGATATGCCCACGCCTATCAAGTATTACAATCCGCAGATTGCCCACGAATATAAAAAAATCGAAAAAGTGGCACAGCAGAAACTGATCGAAATGTTACCCACCGAATTACAGCATGATTTCCGCTGCTTGCTGGATGAAAACTATTACAGTGAAGATGAGAAACTGCTGGTTAAACAGGCTGATGCCCTGTGCGCCTATCTGAAATGTCTGGAAGAGCTTTCGGCGGGAAATCACGAGTTTACCCAAGCAAAAACGCGATTGGAGAAAACTCTCGACCTGCGTAAAAGCCCGGAAATGGATTACTTTATGGAAGTCTTCGTGCCTAGCTTCAGCCTGTCTTTGGATGAAATCAGCCTCGATCCCTTGGAATAATCCCGATCCGTCGCTGACGTGAACCCATCCTAATGAGCTGGCTCACGTCAGTGCCACCAACCTCTCTTGGCACCAAGGACGAAAGCTAATCAGAATGGAAATAATAGCGGCACAACCATCACGCTAACGGCCATCACCAACAGCGTAAACGGCACGCCCATACGTACAAAATCGCCAAATTTATAACCACCAGGGCCTAATACCAAAGTATTGACCGGCGATGAAACCGGTGTCATAAAGGCAGCGGAAGCGGCAATACCGATAATCATGGCGAATGGGAGTGGTGATACCGACATTTCTCTCGCTGCCGCGATGGCAATGGGCGCCATCAATACCGCCGTGGCCGTATTAGAGATAAACAACCCAATCGTGGCGCAAAGCACGAACAGACACAGCAGCATTACTCGAGGCCCCGCGCCGCCCGCGACATCCATCAGGCCGTGAACAATAAGGTCTACCCCACCAGTTTTCTGTAGCGCCAGCGCAAAGGGCATCATCCCAATAATCAGAATCAAACTTGGCCAATGAATCGCGCGATAAGCGCTGTCCATATCAATACAACGAAAACGTCCCATAAGCAGGCAAGCGATCAACGCGGCAATCACGTTAGGCACCTCGTCGGTCAGCATCATCGCGACCATCAACGCCAGACAAAACAGCGCGTGAGGAGCCTGTGACAAAGCCGGAGCCACTTCGTCCACTTCTGCCGGTAAACTGAGTACGATAAAATCTTTGGTTTGAGACTGAAGCTGGCGAATCAGTTTCCAGTCGCCAATCACCAGCAAAATATCGCCGAACTGGAGTTTTTCATCCACCAGCTTTCCTTCCATCGCTTTACCGTGACGGCGAATTCCCACCACGTTCAGGCCATAACGACTGCGGAATGTCATGTCCCGTAGGCTTTTCCCGATCAAAGTGGAGTCAGGAATCAGAGAAACCTCGGCCATACCGACGTTTCGCGCCTGCTCAGAGAAATATTCCCCCCGCAGCACCATCGGTTCCAGCAATTGATCGCTACAGAATTCGCGTAAATCCACGTCACAATCGGACATATCGATCAACAATACGTCCCCTTCTCGTAGTTCGGAGTTACCGGTTGCGCTGACCATCACCCGGCGAAAACGCCGCCAGCGCTCAATCCCAACCACATTAGCGCCATAGCGAGCGCGTAAATGCAGTTCGTCCAGCGTATGCCCTATCAGTGGGGAACGTTGCCGAATTGCCAGACGACGCGCGCGGCCAGTGAGTCGATAATCCCGAATTAAATCGCGGAAAGTTCGGCGTTGCCACTTTTCCTTATCTGAGCGCGGTTCGTTGCTGCCTAGCCAGCGGCGGGCAATCAGCATATAGCCTACGCCCAACAGCAGAATAATAAGGCCAATTGGCGTGACGCCGAAAAACCCGAAACCCTGAATGCCTTCTCGCAGCAGTTCACTGTTCACCACCATATTGGGCGGCGTCGCCACCAGCGTCATCATGCCGCTGATTAATCCGGCAAAGCTCAGGGGCATCATTAAACGACTGGGTGATGTTTTCATTCGGCTGGCAACGCTTAGCACCACCGGAATAAAAATAGCCACTACGCCGGTGGAACTCATAAAGGCACCCAATCCGGCTACGGTAACCATCAGCAAAGCCAGCATTTTGGTTTCGCTATGCCCTGCCACCTTAACCAACCAATCCCCCACCTGATAAGCCACGCCGGTTCTTACCAAACCTTCGCCAATCACGAAAAGTGCGGCAATCAAAATCACGTTGGGATCGCTAAAACCACTGGTGGCCTCCGCCAGCGTCAGCGTGCCGCTCATCACAAAGGCAATAATCACCAACAGCGCCACCACGTCCATTCTCAATTTATTAGTGGTAAACAGTCCTATCGCTATCAGAAGTAAAGTTAATACCCACAATAGTTCGCTATTCAAAATGGCCTCGCTGGCAAATCGGAAATCAAAGATTGGGCATTATCAGTAAAGCATTAAACGCCGCGAGTTCAACTGCCTGCGATCAATATTGATTAAAAAATTGTCGCTTATCAGTCTTATACCGTTTTTATGGCGTATTTTTATCCAATTCATTGCCGATTTGCTGATTATTCGCCGGAAATGAGTCGTTTGTTCGTTAGTGATACATATCCATATTAATGGTGAGCATATCGGTGGTTTGGGCAACATCTGACTATACTAGATTGGTGGCAACCCGCCTGATTTGGGTGACTCCGTAAACGCGGCCGTATAACAGCCGCGTGACAGTTACCGCTGAAATTATCCCTAAGAGCAAGGTCGCTAAATGCTTAATATCACTAATTATCCGCTGGTTCTGTTTCTCCTGACTTTTCTGGTGCTGTGGGGCTGCGCCCTTATCGGCCAGGCGTTTTTTCGTCGCGGACAGACCATGGATGGCAACACTCAGGAAAACTTCACCGTTATTCAAGGTGCGACACTGACGCTACTCGGGCTGATTATCGGCTTCAGTTTTTCCATGGCTATCAGCCGGTACGATTTACGTAAAAATCAAGAAGAAGCGGAAGCCAACGCTATTAGCACTGAATATCTGCGTGCCGACCTGCTCTCGCCCGCCGCGCGAGATAAAACCAAAGACCTGCTGATACGCTACGTAGATCAACGAATTCTGTTTTATCGCACCCGCGATAAAGCCAGGCTGCTGGAAATTAACCAGCAATCCAATCAGCTACAGGATGAACTCTGGACTGTGCTGCTTGAACCTGCGGCGCAACAGCCAACGCCACCGATGGCGCTGGTACTGGCTGGAATGAACGATGTATTGAACTCAGCCAGTTACACTCAAGCGGCTTGGTGGAACCGTATTCCTCCGGCGGCATGGATGTTGATGAGTATTATTGCAATCTGCTGCTGCACGTTGGTGGGCTACGGTTTTAAAAACGGCAAAGGGCGAAAAATCATGTTGTTGATATTACCGCTGGTTATCTCTTTCTCGTTTATGTTGATTGCCGATATAGATAGTCCGCGCGGCGGCGTGATTAAGGTGATACCGCAAAATCTGGAGAGTCTGGCGGCCAGTTTTTCCCTTCCAGCCGGTTAAGTCGCAGCTGGGACTCGGTAAACGTAAAAAGAGCGCCTTAAGGCGCTCTTGGTTTTTATCGCAGATTCAATGAATAAGCAGGAAAGCTACTTAACCCGCTGAATCACCGCGCCGTTGAGCGTTTTCTCTATCGCGATTTGCTCAAGGGAGGTCAGAATCAAATCAACCTGATCCCGTTTTGGCGTGTCCGCTGGTGCGTTAACCGCAATCACTTTACAACCTGCGGCCAGACCGGAAAGAATCCCCGCGGGCGCGTCTTCCACCACCACGCAATCTTCCGGTTTCAGCCCCAGACGCTGCGCGCCCAGCAGATAGGCATCGGGCTGCGGTTTGCCGTGAGTAACCAGTTCAGCCGTGATAAACACTTCCGGTAACGGTAAATGAGCGGCTGCGCGACGGGCGGACGCAACGGGCACGGAACCCGAGGTAACAATCGCCCAAGGAATGTCCAATTGATTCAGACGCTCCAGTAACGCAACTGCACCCGGCAATGCGGTGACGCCTTCGGTATCTTCCGACTCGATTTTTTCCAACGTCAGAAACTCGGCCTGAATAGCCTCATCACTCTGCCCCGGCATAAAGTGGCGCAAGGAGGTAATAGCCTGTTTCCCGTGGATAAAGTCCAATACCACCGATGATTCGATACCGTGCCTGGCTCCCCAGCCAATCCATGCTCGCTCCACGGCGGGCAATGAATCTACTAGCGTTCCATCCAAGTCAAAAAGAAAACCTTTGCACTCCACAAGCACATCCTCTTGAAACCTAAATCATCAGGCTATTTATTGAGTTTAACGGCAAGCCCGGCCACAGAGCCGGGTCAACGAGAGGTTAATATACCTATGGGCACCTTAATGGACAAACCTCCACCGAGCCAATGGCCTATTCCCCCTCGTCTCGCTCGATCAGTCGCGGCTTTGCGGGTGATTAATCAGGCATTAATGATTTGCGAAATCTCAACCGCGCTCAAATGATATTGACGCGGGCAAGACTGCCAGATAGACAGCATGCGCTGATATTTATCCCACATTGGGGTTTGGGCATTGAAACCGTGAGTGCCGGAATCGAAATGGGTATAACGCCCTTCGGTATTCACCATAAAGCGCACGTAGCTCAGGTAGCGGGATTCGGTGGCAGCATCGAAACCGAGGAAAGCGATGCGGCGCCCGTCCAGATCTTGCTTATCTTTCAGATTGTCCCAAGACACCTGTAGCGCGTGGTGCATCTCCATAATATTAATAATGGTGCGGCAGGTCTCTTCGCTTAACTCACCAAAATCACGGTCCAACTCGCGCATTTGCAGACCAAAGCCGCGCTCGACAATGGTTTGCTGACGACGATAACGCTCGGCGTTATCCGGATCTAACATGGTCATCATTTTGTATTGGTTTGAAAGGATCAGCCGTTGGGCGTTAGTCATATCCATCATGATCTCCTGAAAGGCAAGTTAATGGTGAAATCATCGCATAGCGCATCTTTCAGTGGTACTACTAGCGGGCCATTCTTTGATTTGACAGGGGGTTTGGTGAAAGGATTCACCGAGAGCCGCTGCCGACTCTCGGATTTGTATTTAGTTATCGTTGCAAAAGTTATAAATCATCGAGAAAAGTTTTATCCAACTGTTTAAACGCCCGTTTCAGCAATTCAGCCAGCGACTGATAGGTCGGAGTTTTCTCTATAGGCGCAACCGCCTGCCCGGCGTCAGCCAGTTTATTGCGCACTTCGTGAAACCATTGCAACAAAGTCGGCGGCAACGGCGTAATAGAGCGCTTGCCCAGCCACCACAAACCTTGCAGCGGCAAACCACAGGCAAACAGTGCGGTAGCAATCGCAGGGCCAAGCTGCCCACCCAGCGCGATTTGCCAGGTCAGCGTGAAAATCGCCAGCGGCGGCATAAAGCGAATACCGAAGCGCGTCGCATTCACTACGCGATTTTCTGGGAACACCGGCGCCAGACGTTTGTCTGATGGCCAGGTTTTCATATAGTGCTGCCCGCGCTGGAGGACCTGAAACCAGCTAACGGAATCGGAAGGTTTGGATGTCATGGCTCACCTCAACTTCAAAGACAAAATTTAAAATTTTCTTGCAACCCACCAATGATAAATTGGATGGATTAAATATATTTTGTTTTTAGCGCGCGCTATCGGTATCCTAGCCCGGCCTTTTGGCCGCTAGAAGAAGACGCACAATATGTCAACTTTTAGCAGCAAATTAATCATTTTTGTTAAATCGTTGATGCATTTTAACCACCAGGTTTTAAACACTTGATCAGCGATTTTTCCACCATCATGCCTTTTTCATTTATCGCATGATGTTAATCATTAATGTCATCACCATTATGCGCTACGCTTGTGGTCAGATTGACGTTTTATTAACCACGTGTTTATTGCAAACACGACAATAAATAGGTACTTCCATGTCGAGTAAGCTAGTACTGGTTCTTAACTGCGGTAGTTCTTCCCTGAAATTCGCCGTGATCAACGCGACCAACGGTGAAGAACACCTGTCTGGTTTAGCCGAATGCTTCCATCTTCCAGAAGCCCGCATCAAATGGAAAATGGATGGCGGCAAACAAGAAGCAGCATTGGGTGCTGGTGCAGCGCACAGCGAAGCACTGAATTTCATTGTTAATACTATTCTGGCACAAAAACCAGAGCTTTCTGCCCAGTTGACTGCTGTCGGCCACCGTATCGTTCACGGCGGTGAGAAATTCACTTCATCAGTAATTATTGACGATGAAGTTATTCAGGGTATCAAAGATTCGATCCCGTTTGCACCACTGCATAACCCAGCGCACCTGATCGGTATCGCTGAGGCGTTGAAATCCTTCCCGAATCTGGCTAATAAAAATGTCGCGGTATTCGACACTGCATTCCATCAGACCATGCCAGAAGAATCTTACCTGTACGCCCTGCCGTACAGCCTGTACAAAGATCACGGCATCCGTCGCTATGGCGCACACGGTACTAGCCATTTCTTCGTTAGCCAGGAAGCGGCCAAGGCTCTGAACAAGCCAATGGAAGAACTGAACGTGATCACTTGCCACCTGGGCAACGGCGGTTCTGTTACCGCAGTTCGCAACGGTAAATGTGTCGATACCTCTATGGGTCTGACCCCGCTGGAAGGTCTGGTCATGGGGACTCGCAGCGGTGACATCGATCCAGCAATCATCTTCCATCTGCATGATGCAATGGGCATGAGCGTTGATCAAATCAACAAAATGCTGACCAAAGAGTCTGGCCTGATGGGTCTGACCGAAGTCACCAGCGACTGCCGTTACGTTGAAGACAACTACGACACCAAAGCTGACGCTAAGCGCGCGATGGACGTATTCTGCCACCGCCTGGCCAAATACATCGGTGCTTACACTGCACTGATGGACGGCCGTTTGGACGCGGTTATCTTCACCGGCGGTATCGGTGAAAACGCAGCTATGGTACGTGAACTGACTCTGGATAAACTGGGTCTGCTGGGCTTCGAAATTGACCACGAACGTAACCTGGCCGCTCGCTTCGGTAAATCCGGCACCATCACTAAAGATGGCAGCCGTCTGGCGATGGTAATCCCAACTAACGAAGAGTTTGTTATCGCACAAGACGCAGCCCGTCTGACTGCATAAGTCTCCTCAACACCGTCAGCCAAGGCTGGCGGTGTTGTTTTCGCCCGACAGCAGGCGAGAACCGTCGCCTGAGTGCAACCGTAAAGAGGTTTAGCCGTGTCCCGTACAATTATGTTGATCCCAACTGGCACCAGCGTGGGTCTGACCAGCGTCAGCCTGGGTGTCATTCGCTCCATGGAGCAAAAAGGCGTCCGCTTAAGCGTGTTCAAACCTATCGCCCAGCCGCGTTCCGGTGGCGATGCGCCTGACCAGACCACCACTATCATTCGCGCCAACTCCAGCATCACCGCTGCCGAGCCGCTGAATATGAACTACGTGGAAACTCTGCTGAGTTCTAACCAGCAGGACGTGTTGATGGAAGAAATCGTGGCGCGTTACCACGAAAATACCAAAGATGCCGAAGTGGTTCTGGTTGAAGGTTTGGTGCCAACCCGCAAACACCAGTTTGCCAACGCGCTGAACTATGAAATTGCTAAAACGCTGAACGCAGAAATCGTGTTCGTGCTGGCGCTGGGTAACGATTCTCCAGATCAGCTGAAAGAGCGTATCGAACTGGCTCGTTCCAGCTTCGGCGGCAGCAAAAACAAAAACATCACCGGCGTTATCATTAACAAACTGAATGCCCCGGTTGATGAACAAGGCCGTACTCGCCCTGACCTGTCTGAAATCTTTGATGATTCCACCAAGGCCAGCGTAGCGAAAGTCGATCCGACTCAGCTGTTTGCCAACAGCCCGCTGCCAGTTCTGGGCTGCGTGCCATGGAGCTTCGAGCTGATTGCTACCCGCGCAATCGACATGTGCAAACACCTGAACGCACGTATTATCAACGAAGGCGACATCAATACCCGCCGCGTTAAATCCGTGACTTTCTGTGCGCGCAGCATTCCTCACATGCTGGAGCATTTCCGTCCGGGTTCTCTGCTGGTCACCTCCGCAGACCGCCCAGACGTATTAGTTTCAGCCTGTCTGGCGGCGATGAATGGTGTTGAAATCGGCGCAATTCTGCTGACCGGTGGCTACGCTATCGACGAGCCAATCAAACAGCTGTGTGAACGTGCCTTCCAGACTGGCCTGCCAGTATTTATGGTTGACACTAACACCTGGCAGACCTCTCTGAGCCTGCAAAGCTTCAATTTGGAAGTGCCTGCGGACGACCATGAGCGCGTTGAAAAGCTGCAAAACTACGTTGCCAGCCATATCAACAGCGAGTGGATCGACTCACTGAGCGCCACCTCCGAGCGTTCACGCCGTCTGTCTCCACCGGCATTCCGTTACGAGCTGACCGAACTGGCACGTAAAGCCGGCAAACGCATCGTTCTGCCTGAAGGCGACGAGCCACGCACCGTAAAAGCGGCTGCAATCTGTGCTGAACGAGGCATTGCCGAGTGCGTGCTATTAGGTAACCCGGACGAAATACGTCGAGTGGCTGCCGCTCAAGGCGTTGAACTGGGTAAAGGTATCGAGATTGTTGATCCGGTTGCCGTACGCGAACGTTATGTTCCACGTTTAGTAGAACTGCGTAAGAGCAAAGGCATGACCGAAGTCGTTGCCCGCGAACAGTTGGAAGACAACGTGGTTCTGGGTACGCTGATGCTGGAACAAGGCGAAGTTGACGGTCTGGTTTCCGGTGCGGTTCACACCACTGCGAACACTATTCGTCCACCGCTACAGTTGATCAAAACTGCACCGGGCAGCTCGCTGGTTTCTTCCGTGTTCTTTATGCTGCTGCCTGACCAGGTTCTGGTTTACGGTGACTGCGCAATCAACCCGGATCCAACCGCAGAGCAGCTGTCTGAAATCGCAATTCAATCTGCTGATTCGGCGGCCGCTTTCGGTATCGAACCACGCGTTGCGATGATTTCCTACTCAACCGGTAATTCCGGCGCAGGTAGTGACGTTGAGAAAGTGCGTGAAGCGACCCGTCTGGCACAGGAAAAACGCCCAGATCTGATCATCGATGGTCCGTTGCAGTACGATGCGGCAATCATGGCTGACGTAGCGAAATCCAAAGCGCCTAACTCTCCGGTTGCAGGTCAGGCTACCGTGTTCATCTTCCCAGATCTGAACACCGGTAACACCACCTACAAAGCGGTACAGCGTTCAGCAGATCTGGTCTCTATCGGGCCAATGCTGCAAGGTATGCGCAAGCCGGTTAACGATTTGTCCCGTGGCGCACTGGTAGACGATATCGTTTACACCGTCGCTCTGACTGCTATTCAGTCTGCTCAGGCCGACGCGTCTTAATTTACGCTTCGGTTTGAATGATAAACGCCAGCCTTAGCGCTGGCGTTTTTTATGGTTTAAACGGTGAAATCTGCCCGCCTATCCTTAACTGCCTTAACTGCTTTGTCTTAACTCTAACTGGTAACTGAAGGTCTGCGTCCGAGGTTCTTCGTCATCATCACTATCATTGAGCATATCAATGAGTAGTTTCCCGGCCTCCCGCCCCATTTTTTTGTAATCAATACGAATAGACGTCAGGGTAGGATGCGTTTGGTCACAACTGTCTGAGCCATCCAGACAAGCCACGGCTATATCACCGGGGATCTTCAGCAAACGCCGCTGACATTCAAACATGATGCCCAACGCAATATCTTCATGGCTACAAATCACCGCATCCAGCTCAGGCTGACGCAACAGCATTTCCGTTAGCGCATAGCGGCCAAATTGCAGGCTGGCGGCTTCCGGAGTCGTCACAATCTGATCTGAATTCTGGTAGCGGCTCAGCATGGCTTTATGCCAACCATTGAGCAATTGCCGTTGCAAGCGGTTATCCATATGCGCGCCCACGTAACCAATATGCTGATAACCTTGATCCAGCAAATGATCCGTCAGTTTATGCGCGGCTTCAAAAAACGCCGCCTCCAGCGTGATTTCAGCTTTGCTGTAACGCGAGCCAACAACATTCACTGTAGGAATATTTGCTCGCTCAAGAATTTGATAGGTTTTCTCTGCCAGCTGAGAACCAAAAATAACCAGCGCAGCCGGATTACTCTGCAATAAGGTCATTAAAATTTCGGCTTCTTTGTGCTGATTGTGTTCGTGACAGCCTAGTAACAGCTGAAATTCGTTTTTATTCAGCACCTGCTGTAAAGCCTGCATAAAGCGCGAGCTGGACTTATCTGTCAGCGATGGAATCAGCACCGCTACGGTATTGCTATGCCCAGACGCCAGCGCACCTGCTGCCCGATTAGGGATATAGCCAAGCTCTTCAACTGCCTGTTCTATCTTTTCCCGTAACTTGTCAGAAACCTGCTCCGGGGTTCTCAATGCACGAGAAACGGTCATGGTTCCGACACCGGCGTAGTTGGCCACCTCTTGCAGCGTGACTCTCCCGGTGTTACGGCGCTTACGCGTTTTTTCCATTCTGGGTTCCCTGTCCGCTGAAACTCACCGTTTTCAGCCTGTCTGTTGCGCTCCGCCTACTATTAGCAGCGCAGATATCGAGTCGCATTGTATATGCCTGGGGCAGATTTAGCCAAAGACCAGGATCGGTTAAATGATAGCGCTATCACAATTATTGATAGCGCTATCAGGTAGCGCTATCAAATGCGATAAACATCACATTAATCAATGAGCGAAATATCTACTCTCATGTGAATTGTTATCGGGAGTGACTCATCTCATGTTAAAGACATTGTTAACGGCGAATGTCGTTCAGGTAGTAGAACAGGCCAAAGATTGGCGAGATGCTATCGCCATCTCATGTCAGCCATTGATTGATAATGGCTCCGTTGAACCACGCTACGTCGATGCCATTTATCGCTCTCACGAGGCAATAGGGCCTTACTACGTTGTTGGCCCCGGTATCGCCATGCCCCATGCTCGCCCAGAAGAAGGCGTCAATAAGCTTTCACTGGCGCTCACGGTCATTTCCTCCGGCGTCAATTTCGATGCCGAAGAGAACGACCCGGTAAAATTATTAATAGTATTAGCCGCGACGGACAGCAATAGCCACATTGAGGCTATCTCTCAACTCGCTCAATTGTTCGATAACGATAATGACGTAAGCAGCCTGTTAAACGCCAAAACGACGCAAGACATTTTATCTGTCATTGCGCGCTATTAATCCGCGATTAGCGAAGGTTTAACCACCGAAGCAATCGGGATCACCAATTCCAAGGGGAAATAAAATGAAAATCACAGTGGTTTGCGGTAACGGTTTAGGCACCAGCCTGATGATGGAAATCAGTATTAAAAACATTCTGAAAGAGCTGGCCGTCAGCGCTGAAGTCGATCATGTGGATTTAGGCTCAGCCAAAGGCACACCGAGCGATATTTATGTTGGCACCAAAGACATCGCCGAACAGCTGATCGCGCAATCCGTGACGGGCAAAATTGTCGCACTGGATAACATGATCGATAAAAAAGCCATGAAAGAGCGTTTGTCCGTTGCATTAACCGAATTAGGCGCGCTGTAAGCGGAGGTCAATATGGATTTCTTTCGTTTTCTGATGAGCGATGTGTTGTCCGAACCGGCGGTATTAGTCGGTTTTATCGCCTTAATCGGCCTAATCGCTCAGAAAAAACCCGTAACCGAATGTATTAAAGGCACTGTCAAAACCATCATGGGTTTTGTGATTTTGGGTGCCGGTGCCGGTCTGGTGGTTTCCTCTCTGGGTGATTTCGCTAACATTTTCCAGCACGCCTTTGGTATTCAGGGCGTCGTACCGAACAACGAAGCCATTGTCTCCGTGGCGCAAAAAAGCTTCGGTAAAGAAATGGCGATGATCATGTTCTTCGCTATGGTGATCAATATTCTGATCGCCCGTTTCACCCCATGGAAATTTATCTTCCTGACCGGTCATCACACGCTGTTTATGTCAATGATGGTGGCAGTGATTCTGGCAACGGCGGGCATGAGCGGTATTACGCTGATAGCCGTTGGTTCATTGGTCGTCGGCGTGGCAATGGTGTTCTTCCCTGCGATTGCTCATCCGTACATGAAAAAAGTAACCGGTTCCGATGACGTGGCTATTGGCCATTTCTCGACGTTATCTTATGTGCTGGCCGGTTTTATCGGCAGCAAATTCGGTAATAAAGAACATTCGACCGAAGACATGAACGTGCCGAAAAGCCTGCTGTTCCTGCGGGATACGCCAGTTGCCATCTCTTTCACCATGAGCATTATCTTCCTGGTAACCTGCCTGTTTGCCGGGGCCGATGTGGTGAAAGAACTGAGCGGCGGCAAAAACTGGTTTATGTTCTCTATCATGCAGTCCATTACCTTCGCAGCGGGTGTTTATATCATTCTGCAAGGTGTACGCATGGTGATTGCAGAAATTGTACCGGCATTTAAAGGCATTTCAGACAAACTGGTACCTAACGCCAAACCTGCGCTGGATTGCCCAGTCGTATTCCCTTACGCACCCAATGCGGTATTGGTCGGCTTTCTGAGCAGCTTCGCCGCCGGTTTGATTGGTATGTTTGCCCTGTACCTACTGAATATGACGGTGATTATCCCAGGCGTCGTTCCACACTTCTTCGTAGGTGCCGCTGCGGGCGTGTTCGGCAACGCGACCGGTGGTCGTCGCGGGGCGATTCTGGGGGCTTTCGCCCAGGGCCTGCTGATTACCTTCTTGCCGGTATTCCTACTGCCAGTGCTGGGTGATATTGGTTTTGCCAATACGACCTTCAGCGACGCTGACTTCGGCGCGCTGGGCATTCTATTGGGTATTATCGTTCGCTAAGATTTTACTCATATTCGATATGAAAAAGGCTCCGATTATTCGGAGCCTTTTGTTATTCATTGCCAGCAACACTTATTGATAACCGCGAGATTATCGGCGAAGTTAATCTTCCCGAACGGTAATCTTACCGTAATCCTGTTCGTTATTGCGGCTCAGCCACAAAGATAGCGCTTTCAGAGAATCCGGAGTGAATTCATCACAACGAGCGGTGATTTCTTCCGGCAACATCCAACGCACTTCATCAATTTCTTCCGCTTGCAGCGCAAAAGGCCCGTGAGAAACACAGCTAAATAATGCGCCCCACACGCGACAGCACTCCTCTTCAAAATAGAACAGGCCGTGCTCGGCAAAAGGCACGCCGGCAATACCCAATTCTTCTTCCGCTTCACGACGGGCGGATTCGAGGAAGTTTTCACCGCTCTGCACCACTCCCCCCGCCGTTGCATCGAGTTTACCCGGGTAGAAGTCTTTACTTTCAGTACGACGCTGTACCAGAATTTTCCCCATACCATCATGCACCACAATATAGGTAGCACGATGGCGCAGACGTTGAGCACGCATTTGTTGACGACTGGACTGAGCAATCACTTCATTTTGCTCATCAACAATATCAACCCATTCCGTGCTCACTGTTGGATTTTGCTCCACCATCCTCTGAAACCTTCTATCTGGGCGCGACGATAAGCGCGCATTTGTTGATCAAGTGTTTTTCAAAAACAACATTATAAGTATGTGTAAAACGCGTATTTTTAACCGACGATAACCCTCGGCGTTTAAAACTCATCGGTTAAAACCAACCGGGCAAGAGGTTTATCATCTTGTAGGGTCAAAACCTGCAACTCACCTTGATCCAACATGCCGTAGCTCGCTGGATTACCGCCTTTAGGAATACTGACCGAGCCGGGATTGAAACAAAAAACATCCCCCTGTAGCTGAGCCTGCGGCAGATGTGTATGACCATAAACCAAGACATCCCCGCAACGCAATGGAGGACGTTCCGCAGGATGATAAAGGTGACCGTGGGTTAAAAACAACCGTCTTTCCGGTAAAATAATCTGCTGCCAGGGTGCCATCATCGGAAAGTTGAGCAACATCTGATCCACTTCACTGTCACAGTTTCCCCGCACGGCAATAATCCGATCGGCGTAAGCGTTAAGTTGCTCGGCAACCTGCGCCGGCTGATAGCCTTCCGGCAAAGCATTACGCGGCCCGTGGTTGAGCAAATCACCTAACAAAACCAGCCACTGCGCACCGCTACGGTTAAAAATTTCCAATACTTTATCGGTTGCAGTAAGCGAACCATGTAGATCAGAAGCAAACATTAACTTCATGGCATCACCTTATTTTTGATCATCAGCAACGGCGTCTGGCAGGTTATCGCCGTCTCAGCCCTCATTAATAAATACGGCCTAGTTTAACATTCAATAATTAAGATTATTCCGAGAATAAACGACTTATTACCAGCGCATTGAGTAAAACAGCGCCTTCATTTGTGCAATACCGGTATTATCGTAGAGAAAATCGTCAGTTGGTGCGGGAAAGTTAACCGCATAACTTAACGACCTGTTAGCGGGGTGTTTGGGTCAGTTCATCCAAAGTCAGAGAGTTAAATAAATAACCCTGCATGGCATCAATATTACTGCCCTGCAATTGCTCGGATTCGATCTGATTTTCTACGCCAACAACGATAACGCCTTCGCAGTATTTTTTGACGTTATTAATCAGAATTGGGAAGGTGTGCTTATTATGCTGCCAGAAAAAGTGCTTATCAATTTTGACATATTCGAAGATATTGGCCGTCACCGCGTTCAGACTGGAATCTCCGCGTCCAAGATCGTCTAACCATAGTGGATAGAGTTTAACCAAGTCTCGCAGCAACGGATTGTTGTTACCATCGGATAAATTGGAGAAAGTCTCCATTAATTCCAGACGCAAAAACGGCATGGTATTTAGTAACGCCTGCAATTCGCTGTCTCTGACAATAATTCCTGCCGTATCAAAATCAATATTGATGGAAAGCAGTACCTGATTATCGATAAACCACTGGCTATACTTCTGCGCTGCCAACAGCTGATCGCGGAACAGTTTTCCTTTCCCCTCGCTGTCTAACTCGTTAAAAAAATCTTCCGGATTAATCGGTAAATCCAAAGGCTTTGTCGTAAAACGGCTGAGCAATTCAGCAGCGAGTAGGCTGCCATCCTTCCTGTATATCGGCTCACATACATAAGAGCAGTTAATCTCAATATTGAGTTTCATGTGTACTTAAGCTCCCTCGACACAGTGTTTCCACTCTAGCAGAAATCCTGCAAGCAAGTATAAATAAGGGGACTCGTCATATTTATGGCTAAATTGTGCCCCAGCGTTGAAGTGATTTTGATTCAGGTAACCTATCAAAGTCACACTGAATTCTCTTATTTACTGTAGATTTGTGGACAATACGTAGATCAATTTATCTTCACTTATTCACTCTCAGTTTGTTACCTTGTTTCCATGTGCCTGAGCCTGTTTTGGTGTTAAAAAACAAATGAAGTCGTTATTTCCCCCTGTCTGATGTCGCTTTGGAGAATGTTATGATCGATCTCTATTACGCCCCAACCCCTAACGGACACAAGATCACCCTGTTTTTAGAGGAAGCTGGACTACCTTATAATCTTCACCGGATAAATATTAGCGCCGGCGATCAGTTCAAACCGGATTTTCTCGCTATATCACCGAATAATAAGATCCCGGCAATTGTCGATCATCGTCCAGACGGCGGCGGCGATCCCATCAGTATTTTTGAATCCGGCGCAATCTTGCTGTATCTGGCTGAAAAGAGTGGTAAATTTCTGAGCGCTGAGCTACGTGAACACACGGCAACCTTGCAATGGCTGTTCTGGCAGGTCGGCGGTTTTGGCCCTATGCTCGGCCAAAATCATCACTTCAGCATTTATGCTTCCGAAAAAATACCTTACGCCATTGAACGCTATCAGAAAGAAACCCAGCGCTTGTACGGTGTGTTAGATACCCAACTGCAAAAACACGCCTACCTGGCCGGTGAAAATTACAGTATTGCCGATATCGCCACTTATCCTTGGGTTGTTTCCCATAAAAATCAGAATATCGATTTGGCCGACTATCCCGCCGTCGAACGCTGGTTCCAGAGCATTGCCAGCCGCCCGGCAACGCTACGCGCCTATGAGCTAGCCAAAGCCAGCTAAGTTGCCATCAATGCCCCGCAGTGGGGCATTTATACCTCATATCAGAAAATCCCCTACACAGACACCGGCAAGCTGATGACTTCGCAGACCGCGTTGCCTGCTCTATTTCGAACTCAGGCTCGCTATTTCACCGCGCTGGCAGCTCATCGCTTTCTCGCTCATACTCATTCGCCAATACCTATAAAGTGTTATCGGCAGCGAAAGTAAAGAGATAAGTCATTAATCGAATATTTTGAGCAATCCAGTGATTTTCTCTGGAATGCCTCGTTTTATCCGTTTCCTCGCGGTTTATTAATTGAAATATCATTTGGTTACTGGCCATTTATCGCCGCAGCCTGTTAGAAATAATTCACTCAGGATGTGCTCTCTATCGTGGGATAAATGCCCCGGATCGCCTATGCTAAAAGAGCGCGAAAAAGACTTTTTACTCAGATTTTCCGCAGACAAACTGATGTGATGATTAGATCATCAGGAACTGCGCCGAGGGTGAAACTGGGCCAGAGATAAACGGAGGTTTACCATGCGTATCTTGATAACCGGCGCAACAGGGCTGATCGGCCGCAGCCTGACCCAGCGACTGCTAAGCCTCTCGCACACCGTGACCGTGCTGAGCCGCGATCCCGAGCGCGCTAAACGGGTGTTAGGTCAACAGGTTACCTGCTGGTCTACGCTAGATGACCGACAGAACCTCGATGACTTTGATGCGGTAATTAACCTCGCCGGTGAACCTATTGCAGATAAGCACTGGACGGCGCAGCAAAAAGAACGTCTGTGCCAAAGCCGCTGGCAAATAACCGAGCGTATCGCCAATCTGATTAAAGCCGGTCAGCAACCGCCTAAAGTGCTAATTTCTGGCTCTGCCGTGGGTTTTTACGGCGATCAGGGCGACTCTTTTGTCACTGAGGAAGAAACTCCTCATGATGAATTTACCCATCAGCTTTGCCAACGTTGGGAAAATCTGGCGTTGGCGGCAGAAAGCCCGCAGACGCGCGTGTGTTTGTTGCGTACCGGCGTAGTGCTGGCTGCCGACGGAGGTGCCCTGGCAAAAATGTTGCCGATTTTCCGGCTGGGCTTGGGCGGACCTATCGGAGATGGACGCCAATATCTGCCATGGATTCATCTGGATGATATGGTCAATGGCATTCATTACCTGCTAACCAGCGACGAGCTGCACGGCCCGTTCAATATGGTTGCGCCTTATCCGGTACATAATGAGCAGTTCAGCGCCACGCTGGGGGACGTATTGAATCGCCCGGCCTTTATGCGCGTCCCTGCCACCGTTATCCGGCTACTGATGGGAGAATCCGCGGTATTGGTGTTAGGCAGCCAAAGAGCATTGCCGAAACGTATAGAAGAGGCTGGTTTCGGTTTCCGTTATTTTGATTTGGAAGAGGCGCTGCGAGATGTGCTGCAAAAGCCGCTTCCTCGTCCGCACCTCTAATTATCCATTTTTTGATTATTTCAATGCGCCTGAAAGAAACTGTTTCAGGCGCGCACTTTGCGGATTACCGAACAATTCGGCCGGTGGCCCTTCTTCCTCAATAACACCTTTATGCAGAAATATCACATGGTTGGAAACGTGGCGGGCAAACTCCATTTCATGAGTCACGACCACCATGGTTTTCCCTTCTTCCGCCAGTTTTTGCATAATTCGCAGCACTTCTCCTACTAACTCAGGATCCAGCGCCGAAGTCGGTTCGTCAAATAGCAAAACATCCGGCTCCATCGCCAGCGCCCGCGCAATGGAAACCCGCTGCTGCTGGCCGCCAGACAGATGAACCGGATACTTTTGCCGCGCCCGTTCATCAATGCCAACCTTATCCAGATAGCGAATCGCTCTCTCCTTCGCCACCGATTTGCTCAGGCCGAGCACCTGAATTGGCGCTTCCATAACGTTCTCCAGCACCGTCATATGGCTCCACAGATTAAAATGCTGGAATACCATCGTCAGGCGGGTACGCAACAGTTGCAGCTGTTTTTTATCGAATACTTTCAGTTGCCCGTCTTTATCACGAACTAACTTTATGTCTTGATTATTCACGCTAATCGAACCTTCACTGGGTTTTTCCAGAAAGTTGATACAGCGTAAAAAGGTGCTTTTCCCCGATCCTGATGATCCAATAATGGAAATCACGTCACCGGCTTTCGCCGATAGCGATACGCCTTTTAATACTTCATGCTCGCCATAGTGCTTATGCAGCTCGATCACGGCTAATTTGGTTTCGGATGTTGTTATCATCATTCTCTCCGTACTTGGCGCCAGCGGGGAGCCTGCGCATCCCTGATTTAAAATGCCCCATCCCGTAGCCCCGACGGGATAAACCTTTAATGCGTCGACTGCGGCTTAATATGTGCCAACCAACGCTTTTCCGCCTGACGAAACAGGCTGATCAAACCAAATGAAATTATCAGATACAGCGCCGCCGCGATGCCAAAAGCGTAAAAAGGTTGATAGGTCGCGGCGTTGATATCCCGCGCGATTTTCAGGATATCCGGTACGGTGGCGGTAAAAGCCAGCGCCGTGGAGTGCAGCATCAAAATGACTTCGTTACTGTAAGCCGGTAAGGCGATACGCAGCGCCGAAGGTAAAATAATGCAGCGGTAGAGCTTAAATCGGGAAAAACCATAGGCATTCGCCGCTTCAATTTCCCCCTGCGGCACCGCCCGGATGGCTCCGGCAAAGATTTCCGTGGTGTAGGCACAGGTATTCAGCGTCAGCGCCAGAATGGTGCAATTCAGCCCGCTGCGGAAAAAGGCGTTTAAAAACTCGCTGCCGCGCACAATTTCTAGGCTGTACATACCGGAGTAAAACACCAAAAGCTGTACGTAGAGAGGCGTACCGCGAAAGATATAGGTGAAGAACCATACCGGCAGGCTAATCGCGCGATTTGGTGAAACCCGCGCTACAGCCAGCGGAATCGCCAGCAGCCCGCCCATCACCACCGAAGAAATCAGCAGCCACAGCGTTATCGCCACGCCGGTAAAACGGTAGCCATCGCTCCAAAGCAGTGACTGCCAGTATTGATGCAGAATATCCATCATAGCTCAGCCCTCTTCACACCTTGAGAATAACGGCGTTCCAGCCACCACAGCACACCATTGGATAACGTGGTGAAGATCAGATAAACCGCACCGGCCACCATAGCAAAGAAGAACGGCTCGTAAGTCCCTTTACCCGCCAGTTGCGTGGCTTTAACCACATCGTTTAAACCCAGAATGGAGACCAAGGCCGTTGCTTTTAGGATCACCTGCCAGTTATTACCAATGCCGGGCAAGGCGTAGCGCATCATGGCGGGAAACATAATCCTACGGAATATCTTGCTGTGGGAAAAACCGAAAGCAGTCGCCGCCTCGATTTGCCCACGGGGAACGGCCATATAGGCACCGCGGAAGGTTTCGGTAAAATACGCGCCGTAAATAAAACCCAACGTGATAATACCGGCAGATAATGGATCAATATCGATCTGACTGAATCCCAGAGATTCAGTGATGGAATTTAAGATGATCTGCAAACCGTAAAAGATGAGCAGCATTAAGACCAAATCAGGCACCCCGCGAATCAGGGTGGTGTAACACTCAAATACGCCGGACAACAAGCGATTAGCGGATAATTTCCCCCCAGCGCCCACCATGCCTATCACCAAGGCCAGCAGCACCGAGCACAACGCTAATTCCAGCGTCACCAGCGCACCATCAAATATCAGTTTGGAATATCCATCCAGCATCGGTTTTTCCTGCTATCACTGAGTGTGGGTCTGGTTGGTTGTCAGAAATTGCCTCTGCCATTGCGGCAGAGGCTGAGCAACCTGTCGGTAAAACTAGTCGTAAACGTTAAAATCGAAGTATTTCTTCGCCAGCTTGTCGTAAGTGCCGTCTTTGCGCATTTCGGCAAAGGCTTTATCCAGCGCCGCTTTCAGTTCGGTATCATCTTTACGTAAGCCCATACCAGTACCCACGCCGAAGAATTTGTCATCTTTTACCGAAGGACCGGCAAAGGCATAATCTTTGCCGCCTTTTTGCTTCAGGAAGCCTTCGCTAGCTGCCACTTCATCCTGGAAGGCCGCGTCGATACGACCAGAAGCCAGATCGGCATAAATCAGATCCTGATTCTGATAAGCCACCACATCTACCCCTTTGGGCTGCCATAAAGCATTGGCAAACGCTTCCTGGGTTGAACCTTGCAATACCCCAATGCGCTTGCCTTTCAGAGATTCCAGCGTGGGTTGAATGGTCGAGCCTTTCTGGGCAATCAGGCGAGAGTTCGCCGCGTAGAGTTTGTCAGTGAAGGCAATTTCTTTCTGTCGTTTCTCAGTAATGGACAAGGATGCGATGATGGCATCGATTTTTTTCGCTTTCAGAGAGGGGATCAGCGCATCGAAATCGCTGTCGACAAAGGTGCATTTAGTATCAATGCGATTACAGAGTTCTTTCGCTAAATCAATATCGAAACCCACCAACTCACCGCTGGCATTTTTAGACGAGAATGGCGCATAAGTAGGATCGGTGCCTACTTTCAACGTCTTAGGTATGGCAGCAAAGGCGCTGCTGGCGGTTGCCAGAGCCAGTACCATAGAAATGGCCAATATCTGCTTTTTCATACATTACCCTCAAATTGATTTTCGATGCCACGGAGTACGTTGCTATTTTGTCGTCCCTGAGCTTTCGTAAATCAATTTGCAGTAATCGTGCCAGTAATGACGAATAATGAAAGGATTTCCATCAGTCCCATTATCAGCGCGATAACCACTAAAATCGACAGTTCGAAAGACGTCAGCGCCCGCAAACAGGACAAAATGCGAAATTCGTCCAACTACGCAGGAAACTAAGCAGGATCATTGTGGTGCATAATCTGTTTAATTTTAGTGCGATGTTGCACAAATGTATCAATTTGGGGAAATATTGTTAATTTGAGCCTTGCCAACGAACAAACAGATCCTGAGGCAATTCGATATCAAACTGATCTATTACCCGATTAACGGTTTGGTCGATAATATCCTGTACGCTGGTTGGCCGATGATAGAAAGCCGGCACCGGCGGCATAATAACCGCTCCTAATTCAGCAGCTTGTGTCATCAGGCGCAGGTGGCCTAAGTGCAGCGGCGTTTCACGCACGCACAGGACTAGCGGGCGGCGTTCTTTCAGCACAACGTCGGCAGCACGCGTGAGCAGTCCGTCGGTATAGCTATGTACAATGCCGGATAGGGTTTTGATCGAGCACGGTAGAATCACCATGCCTGTGGTTTTATAGGAACCGGAGGAAATAGTGGCAGCAATGTCTCGGGCATCGTGAACCACGTCGGCCAGCGCCTGTACATCTCGCAGGCTCAGATCCGTTTCCAGCGCCAAAGTTTGCCGGGCAGCATTACTGATAATCAGGTGGGTTTCCACATCAGCGACGCTTTGCAGCACCTGTAATAGCCGAACGCCGTAAATCGCCCCGCTAGCGCCGGAAATACCGATAATAAGTCGCCTCATGAAGAACTGCCTCAAACTGGCCGCGTATTCAAAGAAAAATGCGGAAAAATAATGGAATAGGGACAAACTGTGCCGTATCACAGAAATATTAGCAAGATATGACAAAAAAAGGTGCACCGCTTTGATTAGCCGGTTGCACCTTTTTAATACCCAGAAAGCCCCTTGGCACTTAACGCTGCAACGCTACTGAACCAGCGAAATAGCGTGCGGAGAATTACCCCTCGTTATGCATCTCAAGGTTTTCTGCTTCATTTTGACTACGCAACGCCTGAGCGTCATCGCTACGTAAAGACTCCAGATATTCCAGATAGCTCTGATCGACGTCTTTAGTGACGTAAATGCCGTTAAATACCGAGCATTCGAACTGAGTAATATCCGGATTGTCTTCACCTACCGCGTCAATCAAATCGCTTAAGTCCTGGAAAATCAGGGCATCGGCGCCGATCAGCTGTTTGATTTCGTCAACCTCACGTCCGTGAGCAATCAGCTCATTGGCACTCGGCATATCAATGCCATAAACGTTAGGGAAACGAATTTCTGGCGCAGCGGAAGCAAAGTAAACTTTCTTCGCTCCGGCTTCGCGAGCCATTTCCACGATCTGTTCGGACGTAGTGCCACGCACGATGGAATCATCCACCAGCAGCACGTTTTTATCCCGGAACTCGGCGCGGTTGGCGTTCAGTTTACGGCGCACAGACTTACGGCGTTCCTGCTGCCCCGGCATGATAAAGGTACGGCCCACATAGCGGTTTTTAACAAAACCCTGGCGATACGGTTTATCCAGAATACGGGCGATTTCTAACGCGATATCGCAGGAAGTTTCCGGAATCGGAATAACAACGTCGATATCCAGATCTTCCCATTCCTTGGCAATTTTAGCCCCTAACTTCTGACCCATGCGTACACGGGCGCTGTAGACCGAGATTTTATCGATAAAGGAATCAGGGCGAGCAAAATAGACATACTCGAACAAGCAAGGATTGTACTTAGGATTTTCTGCGCACTGGCGAGTAAACAACTGGCCTTTTTCGGTGATATACACCGCTTCGCCCGGAGCCACATCACGCAGAAATTCAAAGCCTAGCGTATCCAGCGCCACACTTTCAGAGGCAACCATATACTCATTACGGCCATCAACCAGGGTGCGTTTACCAATCACCAAAGGGCGAATACCGTTCGGATCGCGGAAAGCAACCATACCGTGGCCTATGATCATCGCTACGCAGGCATAAGCACCGCGAATAAGCTGATGCATGGCGGCAACGGCAGCAAAAATATTGTCTGTTTCCAACGGATAATGTTGGAAGCGATCCAGTTCGCTGGCGAAGATATTTAGCAGAATTTCTGAATCAGAAGTGGTATTCACATGACGGCGGGAGACTTCGAACAACTGCTTTCTCAGCTGGTGAGCGTTAGTCAGATTGCCGTTGTGAGCCAGCGTAATACCAAACGGTGAGTTAACGTAGAAAGGCTGGGCCTCAGAGGCGCTGGAGCTGCCGGCGGTTGGGTAGCGGACGTGACCAATACCCATATTTCCCTGCAGCCGGAGCATATGCCGGGTTTCAAAAACATCCTTCACCAAACCGTTCGCTTTACGCAGACGGAATCCATTATTGGCATCAATGGTGACGATGCCTGCGGCATCCTGACCTCGGTGCTGAAGCACCGTTAACGCATCATAAATCGACTGGTTTACCGGTGTAAAACCGGCGATACCGACAATACCGCACATGTGTCTTTCCTCATAAGCCGCTCCGAATCGGTAATTGATTCGGCAAGAAACTCGACGTGCTCTGCAGGTAGTCAAAGAACCACCTGATGATATAACTGAACTGCGGAATCAACTGCGACTGTTTCCAGTCTTCACTTTGTGAGAAGCCGGTAAAGGTATCCAGAAAGAACAGCATGGCGGCAACGATCAACACACCTCGCAGTGCGCCGAAACAGATCCCCAACACTCTGTCCGTTCCCGATAACCCGGTACGCTCAACCAGCGAGCCAATCACGTAGTTAACAATTGCTCCGACGATCAATGTCGCAATGAACAAGATGCCGATCGCGATGCCATTGCGTACGAGTTCGTCTTCAAAACGCGTGAAGTAAACGGCAAGATAAGCATAAAAATGGCTGGCAACAAAAAACGCACATCCCCATGTCACAAGTGACAATGCTTCACGGACAAAACCCCGGATCAAGCTGACTAAAGCAGAAAACCCGATAATTCCTATAATGACGTAATCAATCCAAACCATGACTATTCCAATGATGAAATCGCCCCTACATCCTGTTCGCGGCGAATTCTAACAGAAAAAGAAAACGTTTGCGTAGGGGAATTCCTGCGCTCCGATAAATAAAGTGCGGCGATTTTAAAAACAACAATCGCCGCACAAACTTAGCTATAACCCCTTGCCAGCCGTCGTTCTACCGCGGCGGGACAAGGGTAAATCACTTTAGCGGCCGGTATTGTATGCCTTAACCTGCCCGTTCAGGCCGCTTAGGGCATTCAGTTCAGGCAACGCCGATTGCAAATTCTGCTTTGAAGCATCCGGGCCAACGAATACGCGGGTAATTTCACCCTGAACCGGCGTAGCCGGCACGGTATAGGCGCGATGACCCGATAAGCGTAACTTCGCTACGATCTCATTCACTTTGGCCGCGTTTTTCAGCGCCCCCAGTTGAACCACATAGGCCTGTCCTGTCGGCGCTTTTTCTTCCACTTTCGCCTCAGGTTTGGTTTCTATCGGCTTAACTTCAGGCTTAGGTTTCACCTCAACCGGTTTAGGCGCGGCCTGTTTCTTCTCTATTGGTTTAACTTCTATCGGTTTAACTTCTATCGGCTTAACTTCTATCGGCTTAACCTCTACCGGTTTTGGCGGTACAGGCTTAGTTTCAATAGGCTTACTGACGACCAGTGGCGGAGTTGCAACGCTACCTGCATCGTTAGCTGCCTGAGAGGCTGATTCTTCACCTTTATTGGCTCCGAGGGCTTCCGCTGCACCTTCTGGCGGCTGCGTCGGTAAAGGCTGGTTCACCGGCGGCACCACGTCGATTTCTTCCGCATCGCCGGGCTTAGGTACTAATGGAATAGCGGCAAACTCATCCTCATAATGCTTTTTCTTACCATCCAGCAAACCGGGTAATAAAATGACGCCCAGCGCCACCAAAATGACGGTACCCACTAAACGGTTCTGGAATTTACTGGCCACTCACACTCCCCGTTTTCAATGCTTCCATCACATGAGCCACGGTAAGGAAAGACCCACACACGATAACCACGTCTTCCGCTGTCGCATCCTGCATGGCCTGACGCCACGCCGTTGCCACATCGGTAAATTGCCGCGATGCTTCAAGATGCTGCGCCAAAGCTGCCGCGCTGGCTCCCCGCGGCCCTTCCAGCGGCGCACAGTACCATTCATCAACCTGCGGGCTTAAACACGCCAGCGTACCTGGGATATCTTTATCCGCCAGCATCCCCACTACCGCGCGAACTTTACCCTGAGTCGCCGGTAATTGAGACAGGCGATCGGCGAGATAACCGGCGGCATGAGGATTGTGAGCAACGTCCAGAATCAGCATAGGTCGTTCACTGACAATTTGGAAACGCCCCGGTAACTGCGCCGCGATCAGCCCCTGACGGATAGCTTCCTCAGCGATCTGGAGCGGCGAATAGTGCAATACCGCCAACGCCGTGGCTGCATTAGCCAAGGGGACGTTTGGCAACGGCAGATCCTTTAGTTCAGAGGCTCCGCACTGCCAGTTCCAGCTAGAATCCTGTTGGCTAAATTTCCAGGCTTCATCGCGGCGATACAAATGCGCGCCCAACTCTTTAGCTACAGCGGCGATGGAGTTTGGCATATCCGGCTCGCCGACCACCGCAGGCTTACCGGCGCGGAATACGCCGGCTTTCTCGCGACCGATACTTTCGCGATCTGCACCCAGCCAGTCGGTATGATCCAACGCAATACTGGTTACGCCCGCGACGTCTGAATCCACAATATTGGTTGCATCCAGACGCCCACCCAACCCAACTTCCAGAATCACCACGTCCAGTTTTGCCTGTTTAAACAGATGCAAAGCGGATAGCGTGCTGAATTCAAAATAAGTCAGGGAAATGTCGCCGCGACCGGCTTCGATATAGGCAAAAGATTGGCTATGTTCAGATTCAGGCAACTCATGGCCTTGAATGCGAACCCGCTCGGTGTATTCCAGCAAATGTGGGGAACTGTAGACGCCCACTCGTAAACCGGCGGCGAGTAAAATCGCTTCCAGCGTACAGCAAGTGGTGCCTTTACCGTTGGTACCGGCGATGGTGAAAACGATAGGCGCCGGCTTTAGCAGTTCGAGCCGCTCGGCAACCTGTTTGATACGCTCCAGACCCATATCAATGGCCTGAAAATGTAAACGCTCAAGATAGTAAAGCCACGCGGCTAAAGGCGACGTGGCTTGGGGGATTTGATGATTATTCATGAGTCCCGTCACTGGCCTTGGATTCATTCCATGGTGTTCGCCAGGCAGAACGCCTGACAGACGCCGGTTAAATTACCCTGTGGTTAATCAACCTTTAGCTCGCAATTTCTGTCAGCGATAATCGGGCATCACTCGGTAAAAGTGATGCCCGCAGGCCGAATTAGCCTTCTACTGCATCGTCGTTTTCGACTACGACAGTTTTGGCTTCAGCCACGATAGGCTGCGGCTGGTTGGTCAGTTTAGACAGAATGCTGGCCAAGGTTTCACGCATGACCGGACGGCGAACGATCATATCAATCGCGCCTTTCTCGATCAGGAATTCACTGCGTTGGAAGCCCGGTGGCAGCTTCTCGCGCACGGTCTGCTCGATAACACGCGGGCCGGCAAAGCCGATCAGCGCTTTTGGCTCGGCTATATTAATATCACCCAGCATCGCCAGGCTGGCGGAAACGCCCCCCATGGTCGGATCGGTCAGAACAGAAATGTAAGGCAAGCCGCGCTCTTGCATTTTTGCCAACGCCGCACTGGTTTTTGCCATCTGCATCAATGACATCAACGCTTCCTGCATACGGGCGCCGCCGCTGGAGGAGAAGCAGACCAAAGGGCAATTGTCTTCCAATGCCTGTTCTACCGCGCGGACAAAACGTGCGCCCACTACGGAAGCCATTGAACCGCCCATAAAAGCGAATTCAAAGGAAGCCGCAACGATAGGCATACCGTACAAAGTGCCTTTCATTGCGACCAATGCGTCTTTTTCACCGGTTTCTTTCTGCGCTGCAGAAAGGCGATCTTTATACTTTTTGGAATCCTTAAACTTCAGGATATCCTTCGGCTCCAGTTCGCTGCCCAGTTCAACTTCACTGCCTGCATCCAACAATGTATGTAAACGCTGACGCGCCGACATACGCATGTGGTGATCACACTTAGGACAAACTTCCAGATTACGCTCTAGCTCGGCGCGGTACAGAACCTGCCCACAGCTATCGCATTTTGTCCACACCCCTTCAGGTATACTCGCTTTACGGGTTTGCGTGATGTTGCTTTTGTTAAGAATTCGTTCAATCCAGCTCATCGATGACCTTTCTGTTTGAACCTGGCCGATGCCAGTCCGCTGTTCATGCTGTAACCATCTCCCTGAAAACACTGCCAACAAAAAGTGCCCAAACACCACGCCAACGAAGCGTGATTAGGCACAGGTTCTCGGAGTGTCCGCAGGAACAGACCATTAATGTTACACATTAAACCATATTGGCCCGACACTGTGGATAAAAAACTGGTCGAACCCTTGGTTACTGCAACATTTTTACTTATTTTTCTGGCGGGTAGCCGCGCGGCGATGCCGCCAAACCTCAATAACACCCGGCAAAATGGAAACAACAATAATCACTACTATCAGTAATTTCAGATTGTTCTGCACAAAAGGCACGTTTCCGAAAATATAACCAGCATAGGTGAATAATAACACCCATACCAACGCCCCTATCACGTTATACGCCGCAAAGTGACGATAGGACATTTTACCCATACCGGCGACAAACGGCGCAAATGTGCGCACGATAGGAACAAATCGAGCCAAAATAATCGCTTTCCCGCCATGTTTCTCATAAAACTGGTGAGTTTTATCCAGATAGGCGCGTCGGAATATTTTCGAATCAGGATTGCTGAACAGCTTTTCACCAAATACGCGGCCAATAGTGTAGTTAACCGCATCACCGATAATTGCGGCGATCACCATTAAAACCACCATGGTATGTACATTGAGATCGTTGGTTGGCAATGCAGCCAGCGTGCCAGCGACGAACAGCAGGGAATCCCCTGGTAGGAACGGCGTCACAACCAGACCGGTTTCACAGAATAAAATCAGAAACAGGATGCCATAAACCCAAATACCGTACTGCGCTACCAACTCTGCCAGATGGACATCAATATGCAGAATAAAATCAATAACGAACCGTATGAATTCCATAAACACTCTCAATTAGCGAGCGCACCGCCGCCCACCTGAATCAGGTAGATGAGTTGCTCTAAATATATTGACTAGTCGCCCGGACACTATTCTCAACCCAAAGTCTTTCTTAGCCAAAAGTTATTCTCAGCTAAAAACCATGCTTAGCTAAAAGCTTTTCACAGCTAAGAACTCATCGTCAGCCAAAAACAACGGCCCCATAGGTACCTGAGGTAAATCAAAATGTTCCGGATAATCTACCGCCACTAAATATAACCCTTCGGCCTTCGCCGTTGCCGCCGCTTTGGTTCGATCTTTCAGCGCCAATAGCTCCGCAATCCAGTTTTCGTCTTGATTACCGCATCCAACCTCAATCAAGCTGCCAACGATATTTCGCACCATATGATGAACAAATGCGTTGGCCTTGATATCTACCACGATATAAGCGCCCTGTCGGGAAACTTTTACATGTTTTACATTTCGCCACGGCGTGCGGGACTGGCATTGCACCGCTCTGAACGAGGTAAAATCGTTTTCCCCCAACAGCGCCTGCGCCGCGCGCGCCATTTTTTCCGCATCCAACGGCATATAGCAGTGGGTCACGCCCTGCGCCAAAATAGCCGGACGATAGCGATGGTTATAAATCACATAACGATAGCGACGCGCGGTAGCGCTGAAACGCGCGTGGAAATCTTCACTGACGGTTTTTACCCAGCGCACCGCGATATCCGGTGGCAAATGGGTATTGACGCCCATGGTCCAGGCCGCATCTTTTCGCACCGCTGAGGTGACAAAATGTACTACCTGACCGGTTGCATGCACGCCTGCGTCAGTACGACCGGCGCACTGCACGGTGATAGGCTCGTTGGCCACTCGGGTCAACGCCGCTTCCAGACAGGCCTGCACGCTGGCCACTTCTTGCTGACGCTGCCAGCCAAAGTAGCGGCTGCCGTTGTATTCAATGCCCAGCGCGATCTTCAGACCCGCCGCCTGCTCCGGCTGCGGGGATAATTCAAGCTCAGACATTAGTACAGTTGCTCCTGCAACAGGCGCTCTGCGGTTTCGATTGCCATCAGCGCGCCGCCGAAGCGAATATTGTCGGCAACGGACCAGAATTGCAGAATCTCAGGAATACCGTAATCGTTACGCACACAACCAATACTCAGATAGTTGCTGCCAGAAGCATCGCTAACCTGCGTTGGGAAATCATCTTCTTCCGTCAACTGAATATCTTCACAGCTTTCCAGTTCACTGCGAGCTTCATCAGAAGCGATAGGACGCAAGGCTTCCAAATGAACCACTTGTGCATGACCGTAGAAAACCGGCGACTGAATGCAACTGACGGAAATCGGCAGGCCTTCGTCTTGCAGCACTTTGCGCACCTGATCGACCAAGCGGCGCTCTTCACGCACGCTGCCCTCTTCGTCCGCCAGCAGTGGCAAGACGTTAAACGCCAGCTGTTTCGGGAAGATAGCAGCTTCAGCCGGAATACCGTTCAGCAATTTGGCACTTTGACCGGCTAAATCATCCACGGCGGCTTTGCCGTGAGCAGAAGCCGAAATCAGGCTGGTAACGTGTAAACGGGACAAACCGGCCTGCTCGGTCAGCGGTTTGATTGCCGTCAGTAACTGGCTAGTGAGGCTATCGGCTACCGCTACGATATTACGGTTACGATAATCGGCCAGAACCTGCGGATTGACGCTTGGCACCACCAGCGGAACGTCGGGTTCCATGGCGAACAGGCCGCTGCTATCAATCACCAGACAACCGGAGTTACCGGCGTCCTCCGCATACAGCGCAGAGGCTTCGCTGCCTGCCACAAAGAAGGCCAACTGGGCCTGCGACCAGTCAAACTCTGCCACATTTTCCACCAGCAGGCTTTTGCCATTGAAACGCACCGTGGCTCCGGCGCTACGCTCGCTGGCCAGAGGATACAATTCACCAACCGGGAACTGGCGCTCTTGTAACAGCTCCAGTAAAGCTTCACCTACTGCGCCCGTCGCTCCTAACAGAGCAATATTCCAGCCGTCAGACATGTTGGTTTTCTCCACAATAATTCGTTCAAATACAAAGAGGCGGTCAATACCGCCTTGATAATCTAAATTCAGGTCATTTGCAGCGTTTAACTCGCTGACAAACTGAAATGCCTACAAAAGCTGAGTCGTGAAGCCCAGTTTTTGCAGTAATTCTGCGCTGGCCTCATCGTCGCACTGTACGCACAACGATGACCATTCACGACGTTCTTGATAATGCTTACGCAGCCGATCAAATTCGCCTTTAATACCGGCAACCTGTCGCAACGGCGCATCATCGCGGCGCACATCATACACCAAGTGCATTAATCGCTTTAATTTGCCTTCATCCAACCCGCCATTTAACCGAATATGGCTAAATTCCGGCTGAGGTAACAATGAGGACAATTCCACCGATTGCGGCTGACCAATATGCCGGCTGAAAGCTTCAAATACCTGCGTGGTGCCGCGCGCCTTGCCTTCCAGCGTATAACCGGCGATATGTGGCGTGCCAATATCCACCCGCGCCAATAGTGGCAGCGATAGCTCTGGCTCAGGTTCCCACACGTCCAATACCACGCTGAGTTTTTTACCTTTTTCCAACGCCTTCAGCAGCGCCGCGTTATCGACGACAGCACCACGACAGGCATTGATCAGAATACGGTTATCCGGCAGTGCGGCCAGCAGCTCGGCCTCCGCCATGTGCAGGCTTTGATAAGGGCCACTTTTGTTTAACGGCGTATGGAAAGTCAGCACATCCGCTTCCCGCACCAGTTTTTCCAACGGCCAGAATTCTTCTGAATCCCCCCGATCCGCACGCGGGGGATCGCACAATAACGTCCGAACGCCTAAGGCTTGCAAGCGCGCATTAAGCCGCGCCCCCACATTACCTACACCAATAATTCCGACGGTTTTATCACGCAGATGGAATCCATCGCGCTCCGCCATCATCATCAGGGCAGAAAAAACGTATTCCACCACCGCGAGAGCATTACAGCCGGGAGCCGCCGAAAAACCGATCCCCTGCTGACGTAGCCAGACCTCATCCACATGATCCGTGCCCGCGGTAGCGGTGCCAACAAAACCGATGCCAGTGCCTTCTAACAATTCCGCGTTGACTTTAGTGACAGAGCGCACCATCAGCGCGTCCGCGTGGGTCAAAGCCTCAAGGGGAATTGGTCGCCCCGGCACCGCCTGCACTTCACCTAAACGCTGGAACAGGTCCTTGGCGTAAGGCATATTTTCATCAACCAGAATTTTCACTTTGCTCTCCGACAGCGCGCTGCCATACCGATGAAAAAGATGGGCGCTATTTTGCCACTGAATGAACTCGAACCCAACGTTATAACTGAGGCTTTCTTCGGAAAATCTATTGTCCGCGCCGATAACGCTCCGGCGTGGTGCCTGAAATTTGCTGGAACATAACAATAAAGGCCGACGCCGAGCTGTATCCCACTTCCAACGCCACGCTATTTACGGTTTTTCCTTGTTCTAATAGAGAAATAGCATGTAAAAACCTCAGTCTTTGCCGCCACTCGCTAAAAGGCATGCCTAATTCCCTCTGGCAGCGGCGAGATAACGTGCGCTCGGTGCTGTAAACCCGTTTAGCCCATTGAGATAACGACGTATTGTCTGACGGACAGCGCTCCAACGCGGATAAAATGGGTGCCAGCAGTTTATCCTGCGAGGTGGGCAAATAAGTGCGTTGTATCGGTGATATTTTCAGTTGGTCGATCAACACCTGCACCAAACGGTGATCCTGCGGCGTCTGCGGCGCAGACATCCCGCGCGTAAAGCAATCTTCCAGAATGACATTAATGATCGGGCTAAAGTTAATCAGACAGGGAGAATCCGGCAGCTCTTTGCATAAATCCAACGCAATATCTATGGCCCGATATTGGGTTGGCCGCCGATTATAGCTAGAGTGCTCCATTCCGCTAGGTATCCATAGGCTGAACTCTGGCGGAGCAAGGAAGCGCTGCCCACCGACGCTCATGGCAACGACGCCAGATTTGACGCAAATTAACTGCCCATATTGATGAGAATGCGGCAAAAACTCCGTATCAGCATTGAGTTCCTCACAACGGAGCAACAGGGTTTTAGGTGGCGCAGCCAGCGCCTTGGGTAGCAAGGAAAAAGCCATCATTGAGACACCATGGTTAATCAGATTGTTGTGGCTAAGGCGTTCGCTACCGAGCAAATGTCTTAATTGCGCTGAATCTTGTCCGATTATCAGTATATATAATAAATCAGACAGGAGTAGACTAGCGTACAAGTTAGTTTAAATGAGAATAGTTATCATGAATGTGCTTTTCCCTCTGTTCGCGGTGATCATTTGGTCGGTCAATGCCGTGGTCAGTAAAATCTCTGCCACGGCTATCGACCCAGCGGCAATCTCTTTCTATCGCTGGTTACTGGCGTTTATCACCCTTACCCCTTTTTTACTCATGGGCGTGATTCGCAACTGGCCGGCGATTAAGGTTTACTGGTGGAAACTGTTCATTCTGGGCCTACTGGGAATGGTGTTGTATCAAAGCCTGGCTTATTATGCGGCACACAGCGTTAGCGCCCTGTTTATGGGGATTCTCAGCTCGCTTATTCCGTTGTTAACCGTATTAATCAGTATTGTCGTACTGCGGGTTGCTCCCACAGTAGGCATCGCTTTAGGCAGTATTTTATCGCTGGGTGGACTGGTGTGGCTGGTGAGCGCTGGCGATCCGGCGCAGTTGCTACAGCACGGTATTGGTCAAGGTGAGGCGATGATGCTGGCGGCCTCTACCTCTTACGCTCTGTACGGCGTACTCACCAAACGCTGGAATATTCAGCTACCTAACTGGCAATCTCTGTACATGCAGATTGTGTTTGGTGTGCTGTTGTTAATCCCTAATTTCCTGCTGGCAAGCGATGTGCAGCTTACCGCGCAAAATATTCCGTTGGTGCTGTTTGCCGGTATCCCTGCGTCAATTATCGCGCCTTACCTGTGGATTCACGGCGTGATGCGTTTAGGTGCCAATACCGCATCGATTTTTATGAATCTGACTCCGGTATTCACCGCCATTATCGCCGTAAGCTTCCTGCACGAACAATTACACAGCTATCACCTGATTGGCGGGGGAATTACACTGGCCGGTGTCATTCTAGCGCAACGTCTGCGGATTCCACTACGTAAAACCCCAGCGCCAATTATTGAAATCAAGGTTGAATCAACCACCAATCAGCAAACGAATAAAAGCTAGCTGATTGAAAAACCGGTGCATGCCTTCCAGCCTGGAGCGATTTTTGTTCTGGCTGGGACGGCATATTTTCATTCGCAATACCAATAAATGAAAACTGTTCCGCATTAGCGAAATGTCAGCAAATGAAATTCTCTGCAATACTATTATTTTCACTCTCAACCCTGAACATAGACATCTAATATACTAGTTAATTATCTAATAAAATAATCACTTCTTGAAAGCGTTGTTAATAATGTTTAGCAATAATATCATCTCCACTAATAAATATGAGATGATTACTATGCCAAAAGTGACAAACTTAACGAATAGTACACAACTGGTATTAAAGCCTCTCTCCGATGAAGTGCGTAGTGGATTTGGTTCAAAGCTCCAAAAAATCAATCAAACATCTACACCTTCCTTGTTAAGTAAAACCCAAAAGAATCAAAACAAGAACAAAGACAGTATATTTATAAAATCAATCAATGTATTTAATACATCAAAGAAAAACAAGCTTGGGAATATGAGTAAGTCAATTCATAACTACCATGCATTGGCCAAAAAACACAGAATTGAACAACCATCAACTTCATCAATAGATGACGCGTTGCCAACAAGAATAAAAATAAACGAAAAACTTGATGATGCAACCATCAGTGCTATAGGAAACGACATTAGAAACTGGTTGCAAGAGTATATTGACACCCCTAAAAATCAAGAATTACATATCGGTTATCTGTTAAGCGAAATTAATAATGAAAATAAAGATATTCATAAATATATAGAGCTACCTGAGATTTCAGGGAAAAACATAGTCAGAGTAAGGCATTTACCGACAGAACCGGAAAAAATAGCCGAACTAATTCAACAAATATTAAAAGGTCACGGTAGTGGAACTCTCTCTAATAAATTAGATGATATCTTAAACCAAAATGGCGCACTGAACAGAATATTCAAAATTACCAGAATAGCTAAAGCGTTTAATAGACTTCTGGGTGGAAATATTAAAATAGAAGTACGTAAGCATCCGTTACCAATATCAACCATTGAAGAACCGCAGTTAATTATTAAAGAATTTGTGCCAACTCAAGCTGACATTGAAAAATTGAAAAGTGATATTGAGAATAGTTATAAATTATACTTAACATGTTCTCAAATCAGTAAAATCTTTAAAACCTTATTAAACATAAGGCTTAATGGCAATTACCAATCAGATATAAAAAACACCAACACAATCAACCATACATTAGCCCTTTCTAAAGCAGATATGCTTGAAGGTGATTACCAAACACTAGAAAAAAACAAAAAAACCATTGACGAGTATACTAACGCTCACTTCAGCAAATTCGATGCTGATTCAGTAGCATTGCTAGAATTAAAAAACCAGCCACCACTATTACTGAGCAGTAAAACAGGATTGCAACCAATCATCAGAGATGCAGTAAACAACTTAAAAATACATAATTCCCCTAAAAGTTTTTGGTGGAAAGTCGCAAGTTTTATTTTCCCTAACAAACACGCTGCTCAGAATGAGAAATATCAAAACATAAGAGATTCATTGATTTATGTATATGAATCAATAAATAAGCTTAAAGATATACAGAAATTTGAAAATGTGGAAAATACGACCTGGCTTCAGGATCTGGTGTGTACCCTATTGCTTCAGGCTACGCCTGAAAGATATTCCATTGGTTTCTTCAAACTCCCCTCACCAGAATATACCGCATGGAATACAAAATTGGCTGAATGGGGGGCTGTTAATTAATGGCGGTTACCAAAGTCTATTCAGGCTACGCCAGTATTGGATAAAAAACTGCACCTTACTCAGTGGATATCCAACTGAATAAGATGCAGTCCAATGTACTATCGGATTTTTACTATCTTAATTTAATCAGAAACTGGCCCACCACAACCGCAGTTTCATACCCCACAAACTGGTCCAGCCGCTGGTGCTGCTGACCATTTCTCCGCGATATAAAATTGCGATGGTCGGAGTAACCCCTATCTGCCATTGGGCCGAGAGTTGCCCCGAAGGATCGTTTACCACCGGCAAACGCTGACCTTTCTTTGCCAGCCACTTTTCTACCTGCTGGTTATCTCCGGAGCGCAGCGCTACGGTCATCACATTTTCCCCTTGAGCAGCCAGGGTGTTCACGCTAGGCGTAGTAAATTTACATACGCCACACCAGCTGGCCCAGAAATATACCAACAGCGGTTTTTCCTCACTCAGCGCTTTCAGAGACACCGGCTGCCCATCCAGAGTGACCAGTGATTCCTCCGCCCAGCTCGGCGGCGCCTGCGGGCTGCGCAGCCAATCCATAGCAACGGTCAACGCCAGCACCACCGCCAGCAGGATTAGCAGCTCACGGCTCCAACGTTTCAGTCGGCTCATTTTTCCGCCTGCGCCAGTTGCGCTTTAACAATTTCTTCTAGTTGATCATAGGATATTGCCCCTGGCACCATTTGGTCGCCGATTAACGTGGCGGGAGTCCCTTGAATACCCAGTTGATCGGCCAGACGCAGGTTAGTCCGCAATACGTTCAGGCTCTGCTCCGTGGGTTCCACCGCAACTACGCCGGTTTTTTTCTCGGCAGCAGCGATGCTCGCTGCATCATGGAAACCTTTTTTCGCCATCAAACGCTGATGAAACGGTAAAAATTGCTCCGGATGCTGTTGCCACAGCGTCAGAGCCACCTGGGCGCTGCGTACTGAACTTTCGCCTTTAAATGGCAACGGCTTGATCACTAAAGCCACCTGAGGATAGGTTTTAACGATCTTTTCCAACAGTGGATCGAAGGTTTTGCAATACGGACAGTTGTAATCGGTAAAGGAAACTAGCGTTAACTTCGGATTTTCCGCTCCCAAACGCGGGCTAGCTGGGTCCTGATACAGATCTTTTTCATTGGCTTTAATCAAGGCGCTCAGTTGCTTACCTTGCTCATCGTTAGCCTTTTGCTGCCACGCATTAACCGATTTTTCCAGAATTTCCGGATTAGAAATCAGAGTTTCTCCGATCAATTCTTTAATACGCAGCTCTTGCTCTGGAGTAAAAGGTGCCGCGAATACCGGCGCAGTTATCAGGGAAAGTACCAACAGAGTGACGATTTTCATGATTTATTTCCTTTAGCGGTGGCTAAAACGTCTAGCAGAGATTCACGGCTTAGCAGAGGGGACAGCACCACGCCCTGCGGGCTATTTGGGCCGTAGATTTGATTGAAAGGCACGGCAACGCTGCCGCGTTTACGTAAGAACGCCGTCATCTCTGGCGAAGGGCGCGTCCAGTCACCGCGTAGAGCGACTACGTCATCCTCCATCAGAGCCTTTTGCACGTCATCGCGCATCAATACGTTGATTTTATTGACTTTGCAGGTCACACACCAGTCAGCGGTCACGTCGACGAAAACCCGCTTGTTTTCCTTCAGCGCCTGCTGAATCGCAGTTTCACTGAGCGGTTGCCATGGCACACGATCGTGCAGCGGTTTACGCCACAGATCCGCGGTTAACGCGCCGACCAGCAACGCCACGCCAATCACTAACAGGCTGATTAGACTGACAATAGCGGCAATACGCACACCATAATGACGCCCAATAGCCAGCAACAAAGCCAACAGGAAAATACCGGCAATAATCCCGGTCCACAGGATGCCGATATGGCTGCTCAACAGGCTGATTAACCACAAACAGGACGCCAGCATTAACAGTCCCAATATCCCCCGCAGATGGTTCATCCAGCGGCCAGGGCGCGGCAGGCACAACGCCAACTTCGGCCAGGCGGCGATCAACAACCAAGGCAGACTCATTCCAACCCCGAGCGCAGTAAAAATGCCCCAAAGTGCCGGAAGCGGAGCGGCGAGCGCAAAAGCCACGGCCGTGCCGAGGAAAGGCGCGGAGCAAGGCGTCGCCAGCAGTGTCGCCAATGCGCCTTGCCAGAAATGCCCACCCAAGCCGTTGCCACCCTGAGTCGCAATGCGGGTCGTCGCCGAGGAAGAAAGTCGCACTTCAAACAGACCAAACAGATTAGCGCTGAATAACGCCGTCACCAGCACCATAAAGCCGATAAACCACGGGCTTTGGAACTGAATCCCCCAGCCGAGGGCGTGGTTGCCAAGACGTAGCGCGGTCATCAGCAACGCCAATAGCCAGAACGAGAAAAGAATTCCCATCGACGAGGAAATAAACTGCAATCGCACGCTACCGCGGCTTTGGTTTTCAACCTGCAAAACCGAGCCTAACTTCATCGCCAGTACCGGGAGTACGCAAGGCATCAGGTTCAGAATCAACCCGCCGGCCAACGCCATCAAAATCCACTGCCAATAGGCGGTGGCGGTATTAGGCAGCGAAACGCTATTCCCCAGTTTAACGGTGGCTTCCTGCGCCACGCCGCCGTCGCTGATCACCAGCGTTAGATTTTTCCCACGCAGATCCGGCGCGCTGTCACCCCAGCCATCGCTAGCCGGAACCCGAACCACCAGTTGCTCACCAGAAATGGCAATCACCGGTTTGCCCAAATCAGCATCATCGAGAGTGTCAAAGAACAGTTCTGGCTGCTGCCAACCCGCACGGCGCTGAGCTAAAATCTGCACTTCACCGTTACCATAACCGGCGGAAATCTCATCGACCAGACCGCTGGTTATCGGCACCTGCCCTAAGGCTTGCGCGAAATCGTAGTCAAAACGCGGATTGGAGCCGGTTTTACTCAGATCCAAACGGAAAGGATAATCCGTCAAAATACAGACGTTGCTACAGGTTGATAGGGTCAGCGTTCCCGATAGCACTGAATCCGACGTACCCGAAATCACTATCGGCAAGGAGACATGCTGTTGATAGCCTTGCGTAGAGATTCCTGATACATCAAAGCGTTGCGGCGTTGGCCAGTGCCATGTCACTTGGGCTGGCGCATGATCCCAACGTATCGACGGTGCAATACCGCCTTCGCCCGGCGAACGCCAATAGGTTTTCCAACCCTTTTCCAACGCGACCGACAGCAATAGGCGCGTATCGCCTTCGGCGGTAGGTTCAGCGCGCAGCCGTACCTTGGCATGGTCATTGAGCGGACTGATGAGCCAACCGCTATCCGCAGCCCACAGACTGGGCAGCCATAGCAGCGAAAGACAGAACAAGGCTGTCTTGAAAATATTGCGCATTACTTTTCTCCAAAAATAGATTAATCACACCAAATCAACTGGCGGAGTCGCTATTCCCGGAAAATGCAAAATCGGAGGTGCACCCTTAATCGACTGGGTGAAATGGCGCGCCGCGGCGGAAACCGCATCACGCACGGAGAGATTGGAACCAATAACAGTAACAATAATCCCAAAGCAAAATACGTCAGCTCAAACAGCACCGTTGGCGCGGCCAAGAGAGATTTAGCACTTAGCTCACAAGGTGCCTGTGACGTTTGCTCGTCGTCAACCGTCTGGCTCAGGGAAGTCAGGCCGAAATTTTGTTCTAACGCGTGCATGCTAGCCATGCGCTGAGTCATACATACTAGTACGACCAGACAAGCCAGACAGAGGAACCATTTTGCAATGCGTTGTTGATGAACCATTTAAGCCCTATTTTTCGTTGTGTACTCATCTTAGCGACATAATTAAGATTATCAATGCCCACAACATAAACATTCATCTAATAAAACCCAAGCCGGACTGTATTGATTGGACAAATTTACAGGTATTATAGCCCCAGCCTGCGCCAATCGCCGGGTAACCATGATTTTATTCCTAGCGAAGGACGGGTGAAATGCAACCTTTAAACGGCTCCGGCGCCCCTATAGCCAGCGATCGCACCACAACCGCTGTGCCGAACAAAACCAGCCCGTTGAACAGCGGTGACGATCAGGCGTTAACTCCGGCTCAGCGTACTACGCTGGAAAAGCTGATCGTACGAATTATGGCGCTCACGCCGGTAAAGTCGGCGGAAATATGGGCTACCCTACGCCACGATTTATCATTAACTAATACCGCAGAGCTGCTGGCACGACATTTTCAGCCGGCGGAACAGTTGCTGCAAACCCGTTTGGGTCAGGCGCAGGAAAATCACGCTAATCACCAGTTACGCCAACAGTTGACCGAACTACTACCTCAAGGGAATAACCGTCAGGCAGTCAGCGACTTTATTCGGCAGAACTTTGGCCATACGGTGCTCAGCCAGCTAAGCCATCAGCAATTACAGCAAGTCTTCGTACTACTGCAATCCGGTACGCTGACCATCCCGCAGCCGCAGCTTGCCGCCGTAACCGATCGCCCGCTATTACCCGCCGAGCACCAAAGCCTGCAATCGCTGGTCACCAAACTCAGCGCTGCAACCGGTGAACAGCCAGCTAAAATCTGGCAAGGGCTATTTGAGATGATTGGTATTAAGCATACCGATCCGCTTCCCGCTCGTCATTTTCAGCTTATGAGCCAGTTCTTACAGACCAAAGTCGCCCTCAGTCAGCAGGCCGCGCCAACGCTAGTAAGCCTGCAAGCCGCATTGAAACAGCCGGTAGATAGCACTGAGCAGAAACTGTTAACCGATTATGCTCAGCATCGTTTTCAGGCCAGCCCAACCACGCCGTTGACTCAGGCTCAGCTTAACGATGTCATTAACGTGCTATTTTCCAACCGCTTGGATCGCGCAATAACGATACAGCGCAGCGACGAACAAGGCCCGATTCAGCCGATTTACAATCCGTTTATCGCCGCACTGCCTGCTCCGTTGCAACCACTGCTGAAAAAGCCCTCGTTGGCCTTTATCGCTTTGATTATCGCCTTCGTCGTATTATTTATACTGTTTATCTGATGATTGGTTGGCTCAGGATTACCCCTGAGTCAGCTACAGCAACACCCAGCCCACCAGCGCTCCCCATAGTAATAACGGCAGTGAAAATGCGTGAAACTTCAGCCAGATACTAGGCTCTTTGGCCATTCTTAAGGCAATAAGATTTGCCATGGAACCAATTGCTAATCCGAAGCCGCCAATATTGACCGCATAAGCCAGCAAAGCACTGGAAGGCACGTAATTTAATAACAGGATCGTCGCGGGCACATTGCTTATGATCTGCGAAGAACCGATTCCAAGCAGATAAATACCCGATGGTGGCAATGTACTGATACCACCAAACAGGCTTTGCAGCGCCGGTAATTCCGTCAATAGTCGAATATCGATAAACATGGCCATAAACACAAAAATCAGGCTCCAGTCGATATAAAGCAATACCCGTCTGGCCAGCAGTAATAGCCCGATTGATACCGCCATTAACCCATAAAGACCCCAGCCTAAATCGACGCTAACCACAAACAAAATATACAGCACCAGACAACTCAGTAATAAACCCGATTGATACGGATATTCTGGAGTATCACGACGCTTACTGATTTGACGAGCGGGGAAAAACAGCCAAGTCAGCCCAAATAACGTCATTAACATTGCCGCAGCTAAAGGCAGCATTTGCTGCGTAAAGGTTAAAAATGACAGCTCAGATTGACTCCACAGCAGGATATTTTGTGGATTTCCAATCGGCGTCAGCAACGAACCAGCATTGACCGCAATGGCTGAAAAAATAATTAACCGACTAACCGGCAGCGATGACATTTTTTTTAAGGTCAGAATCAGCGGCACCACGATAAACAGAGCGACATCATTGGTGAGAAATGAGGAAAGCAAAGCCGCTGATAATACCAAAAACAGCGCCATATGCCGTTCAGTGTGGAGTTTATTAATTATCTTACGGCCAATAAAATCAAAATAACCGCTCACCTCTACGCCCTTGGTCAACAGCATAAGTCCCAGCAAGGTAATGATGGTGGTCCAATCGATATAATCAGGGAAAGCGTGAATTTTCTCTGGCATCCAGAGACTCAGCCCAATCCCCACCAGCAGTAAAATATGCAGCAGACGATCGCGTAAAAAAGGTTTAAATAACGTATTCAGGCCGGTACGCAGAGAAATTGATCCAGTCATAGAAAGCGTTGACCATTGAGAAGAAATTAGCCTCAGCTTAACCGAGAGAGCCGGAGCAGTAAAATACGGCAGGAGTTACTCTCCTGCCGCGAATAGCCGTTTAGATATGAGTATTTTCCTTCATTGCCTGTCGGAAATCGTCCATAGAGCAAAAACCTTGGGCATCAATTGGGCAGCCTTCAATTTCCAACGTGACGCGCTCAGGCGGCGCTTGCAAACTCAGCGGCGTTTTATTGCGAATCTGTTCGGTTGAAAGATAGATATATTCAATCTTCATCAGATCTTTATTATTTTTTGTGTCTTTCCAGCGTTCAAATACTACTTTTCCGCTGATCGGCGTTTTCTCATACTGATTAGGTAATTGATAGTCTTTGGTTTTCATGGCGGCTAGCAAAGAGGCAATATTAGAATCATGCCCTACCAGCACCGCTAATTTAGCTTGCTGCGCCAATTGCTCATTTGGCGTTTTCTCTCCCACCGGATCTAAAGCAGCATGAATAAAATTAACCAGTTTCTCGGCGGCGTTATCCGCTATTGCCGGTGAACCAAATAAGGTTTCATGATATCGATTTTTTATTTCCTGCAATTGCTTCCACTCTTCCGGCGAAGCAATTCGCCCCCAAGCCACGTCTTTTAGCGGGAAACCCTCATAGTATTGCAGCATAAAGGCGTCAGACGCGCCGGTACCCAACTTCAACGGCCCGGTCATTCCCGGTTCCTTGTTTTGCACCAGTGAAATTACGTTGGGTTGCTCGCTCCAATCACATTTTTTATCCTGCAAACAGGACGGCGAGTTTTTAAAATCCAATATCCGCGACAGTATTTGATAATTTGGCTGCAAACGCTGATTGAGTCCTGCTATACCACCGGGGCCAGCGTGCTGATTAATTGATGCTAATGCCTGAGCTTTAAATTCGGGCGTCACATCCAAGGTAATTATGGGATTAAATACCGGATCCATTTTGCCAATGTCTTTTTGGTGATGCACCGGTACATTACAGCCGGGAAAAGCCCCAAATAGGAAATGCTGAGCCGTATCTATAGTACGTGGCAAACTATTGGCGTAGGTAAATACCTTGCCGTCTCCTGGGCAACCCTGCGCTGTCAGTAATTTATTTTGCACCAGCCACTCGCGGAAGTAACCGCCGAAAATAGCCTCAACTTCCGCGCCTTTTGGCGTTAACAATCCTCCGGGCGTTTCCCATTTCGGCCATTGAAATGGCGTCGCGCTAGACAAAATATCACCATAGTTAACCAACGGCGCACGAATACCGTGGCGGCTCATTACCAATACCTGCTCCAACTGATAACCGTTTTGTTCAGACCGAACATTATTGCCCCGATCCTGCGCTAAGGCCACTTCTGCAGCAGGTAATAACAGGGCAAGCAAAGTTAACGATGCGGCGGTTTTCACTTTTATCATCCCAGGCTCCGAGGTTTAATTTATATAGTTTTGATAATGCTATTTATTTATATATAAATATTACAACGACCATCATAGTTCGGCACTTGCGGCAAAGGTGGAGCCTAATCACAGTTTTACGAATTGCTCCGCGCTATCTGTCCACCTGGTTTTATTACGCCCGACTTTATCAAAAGATAAATTCGATCTGGCTGGCAACGGCTTCACTTTTACTACTGGCAGGAAAATAGATGAAAACTCTTGGTCTGATCGGGGGAATGAGTTGGGAATCCACTATTCCTTATTACCGGATGATTAATCAATATGTTAAGCAACATCTAGGTGGTCTTCATTCGGCAAAAATCGTGCTTTATAGCGTAGATTTTCATGAAGTTGAGCAAATGCAATCATCTGGCGATTGGCAGGCAGCGGCTCGCCTGCTGGCTAATGCTGCAGTGGCTTTAAAAAAAGCCGGTGCCGAAACTATCGTGGTATGTACCAATACCATGCACAAAGTGGCAGATGAGATTGAGGCGGCCAGCGGCTTGCCGTTATTGCACATTGCCGACGCTACTGCGGCGCAGATTAAGCAACAGGGGTTGAAAAAAATTGGGTTACTGGGTACCCGCTATACGATGGAACAGGATTTTTACCGTGGGCGCTTAACCGAAAGGCATAATATCGAGGTCGTGGTGCCTGACGATGCGGATCGGGAAATCGTCAATCGGATTATTTATCAGGAACTTTGTTTAGGTGAAATCAACGAAACATCCAGAGCAGAATACCGCCGGATTATTACCAAACTGGAACAACAAGGCGCCAAGGGTATTATTTTGGGCTGTACTGAGATCACTCTGCTGGTAAACGCTGAAGATGCCTCAGTACCGGTATTTGATACCACCGCCATTCATGCTCAAACCGCCGCTAAATATGCGTTAAGCTAATAACTGGCCGCGAAGATCCCTAAAAGCAAAAGATAATAGCGATGGGGCAACTGATTGCCCCAGCTTAGTTTTACTTTATTGGTCTATCATCACGAAAATCAGTTATAAAGAGAAGAAAATCAATCCTGCGATACCACCAAATAATACCCATTTAATCAGATAGTAAACTCGTCGATTCCAGGCTTTTAATCGTTTACCCACTTTACGTATCGCGTAAATATATTTAAATAACCGATTCACCCCACCAGTACGATCTTCATCACTGTTTGGCGCGGTTGCCGCACTCATTAAATTCCGACCAAACCAATGATTAACCCGCTGCGCCCAGCGATAACGCATCGGCCGCTCTATATCACAAAATAAAATCAGCCGGTTCTTGCCGCTTTTATTCTCGGCAAAATGCAGATAGGTTTCGTCGAACAATACCCCTTCCCCATCCCGCCAGCTATAGGGTTCGCCGTCCACTTCAATAAAACAGCGGTCGTCGTTGGGCGTAATCAAACCAAGGTGATAGCGCAAAGAACCAGCATAGGGATCGCGGTGGCGAGGCAAACGGCTGCCATCAGGTAATTCCGCAAACATGGCTGCTTTCACCGAAGGTAATCCACGCAGTAGTTCCGTCGTAAACGGACACAGACTCATCGCCGAAGGATGATTATCCTCATACCATTTTAAATAAAAACGTTTCCAGCCGGTTTTAAAGAACGAGTTAAAACCGGCATCATTATATTTATCCGAAGCCTTAATCTGCTGTATCGCCATCAAGGATTCACCTTCTTCGCGAATCTTTTGCCAGTTGGCCTGTAACTGCTGTAATTCGGGAAAGGTTTCGGGTTTTAAATATGGCGTGTTCGGTACTTTAGAAAAAAGGTACATAAACACATTGAGCGGTGCCACAAAGGTGGAGTGATCAGAAAGCTGTCGCCAAAAAGGATAGCGAGCTCGTCCGCGGTAATGAATGTAAAGCACGCAAAGTATAAATATCAATAAAAACAGATATTTCATTGTAATGCACCCGTTCGTTTGAGCTCTATAAAACCTAAGCTTCTCGCTTTAAGACGAAAAACCGCGAATCGCGTTGTGATAACGAAATAAAATGAATCCCTTCAAGCGCCGCAATTTTAACCAGAGCCTGACCCAAGAAATACTGATTAGATCTTAATTCCCTTGTTGAGCATCGAGTTTCATTAGCGGCAAATCAGCGGGGGTTTTCACCGGATACATCCTTGCAGTTAAGCCTACGGCAGGAATGTGAATACGGCGCTTATCGCTAAAAAAGCCCGATAGCAACGTACAAGGTCTTGATGGCACGTTGTAACATCAGCGGCGGCTTATTCCATTATCCGTAATGCAAATAATTAGAATGAAAAGACATTCCCGATCTAAAGCCTCAATAACTATAGATATGGATTAAGAAAATAACCAAAGAGATAAAGAGATAAAAAAAATCCCGAACTGCAATCAGTTCGGGATTCAATTTTAATCATTGTAAAAATGATGGCGTAATAAGTCTCGGGACGGCTTATTTCTGGTATTTACGCATCACCAGAGTGGCGTTAGTACCACCAAAACCGAAGCTGTTGGACATAACCGTCGTCAGTTCACGTTTGGTTGGCTCAGTGATGATGTTCATCCCTTCGGCTTTCTCGTCCAGATTTTCGATGTTGATGCTCGGCGCAATAAAACCGTGCTCAACCATCAGCAAGCTAAAGATAGCCTCATGAACGCCTGCAGCCCCCAGAGAGTGACCGGTCATCGCTTTGGTAGAAGAGATTGCCGGTGTATTGTCACCGAAGACTTCACGAATTGCGCCCAGTTCTTTCACATCGCCAACTGGCGTAGAAGTACCGTGCACGTTCATATAATCAATAGGAGTATCAACGCCCTGCATCGCCATTTGCATACAACGCACCGCGCCTTCGCCTGATGGAGCAACCATGTCTGCGCCATCTGAAGTTGCGCCGTAACCGACGATTTCAGCATAGATATGTGCGCCACGGGCTAATGCATGCTCGAGTTCTTCAACTACGACCATACCGCCGCCGCCTGCGATAACGAAACCGTCACGGTCTTTATCGTAGGTACGAGACGCTTTTTCTGGCGTTTCGTTGTACTTGGTGGACAGGGCGCCCATCGCATCAAACTCACAGGCCATTTCCCAGCACAGCTCTTCGCCGCCGCCAGCAAAAACTACGTCCTGCTTGCCGAGCTGAATCAGTTCAACCGCATGACCGATACAGTGAGCAGAGGTGGCACAGGCGGAGCTGATAGAGTAGTTAACGCCCTTGATTTTGAACGGCGTAGCCAGACATGCGGAAACGCCGGATGCCATAGCTTTGGTCACCATGTACGGGCCAACGCCTTTCAGGCCGCGCGGAGTACGCATGGCATCGGAACCAGCAACCTGGTTACGTGGCGAACCACCGCCAGAACCGACTACCAAGCCGCTGCGGAAGTTAGAAACCTGCTCTTCGGTCAGACCAGAGTCTGAAATTGCTTCCTGCATAGCCAAATAAGCGTAGATCGAGGCGTCGCTCATAAAACGCAGCACCTTGCGATCGATCAGATCTTTCGGCTCAGACTGGAGTTTTACATCGCCCCAAACATGGCTGCGCATACCTGCGTCTTTAAATTCCTGAGCGAAAGTAATACCAGAACGACCTTCCTGCAGAGATGCCAGGACCTCCTGCTGATTGTTACCAATGCTGGAGACGATACCCAGGCCAGTAATCACTGCACGCTTCATTTAATACCTCTTCCACTTTTAGCTTTCGGGATTTTGCAATGCACTTTAGCGTACAGTTGTACGCCGAACAAGTCCGATCAGCGTAATATCACCAGATTATCTTCCGATTTGCACCCAAGGTAACACCTCGTTAAAATCCCTCTACCCCTTGAGATACGAGTCTTCTTACATGAATAACACCCCCATCCAAACCGCCACACTCAGCTGGAACGATCAGGGTACACCTGTTTCGGAACAGTTTGATGACGTCTACTTTTCAAATCAGGATGGGCTGGAAGAAACCCGTTTTGTTTTTCTCAAGGGAAACGGTTTTCCACAGCGTTTTATCGAGCATTCGTCCACTCGCTGCGTGGTCGCGGAAACCGGTTTTGGCACTGGCCTAAACTTTTTAACACTGTGGCAAAGTTTCGCGCAGTTTCGTCAGCAACAACCTGATGCATCGCTTCAGCACCTGCACTATATAAGCTTCGAAAAATATCCGTTAAACCTGAAAGATCTCGCCGTCGCCCACAGCCGCTGGCCTGAGCTGGCTGCTTTTTCCGAACAGCTACGCGCCCAGTGGCCAATGCCCCTGGCGGGTTGTCACCGTATTTTGTTGGATCAGGGTCGTATTACGCTGGATTTATGGTTCGGGGACGTGAATACGCTGCTGCCTCAGTTAGACGCCAGCATGGATAATCAGGTTGATGCCTGGTTCCTGGACGGCTTCGCGCCTTCCAAAAACCCGGATATGTGGAACGAATTGCTGTTCAGCGCCATGGCGCGACTCGCTCGCCCAAGGGGGACTTTCGCGACCTTTACCGCCGCAGGCTTCGTGCGTAGAGGCTTGCTGCAGGCCGGTTTTGAGGTTGCTAAAGTCAAAGGTTTTGGGCAAAAAAGGGAAATGCTGACCGGGGTTTTGCCGGAAAATCACATGAATCCACATCCTGCGCCTTGGTATGCCCGCCCGGTCGCCAGCGACATTCAGGATATCGCCATTATCGGCGGCGGCATTGTCAGCGCCCTAACCGCGCTTTCTTTGCTGCGACGCGGAGCCAACGTCAGCCTGTACTGCGCCGATGAAAAACCGGCGCAAGGAGCTTCCGGCAATCGTCAGGGGGCGATTTATCCGTTACTGAACGGAAAAGGCGATGCGTTAGAGGATTTTTACACCAGCGCCTTTACCTTTGCCCGCCGCCAGTACGATGCATTGATCGAACAAGGCATGGCCTTCGACCATCAGTGGTGCGGCGTAAGCCAGCTGGCTTACGATGAAAAAAGCCGTAGCAAAATCGATAAGATTTTAGGCACGCAATGGCCGAAAGAATTTGCTGAATCCATGAGCCATGCCCAGCTAACTGAGCGAGCGGGTGTGAACAGTGGGCATGACGGCATTCATTATCCAAACGGCGGCTGGCTTTGCCCTTCAGAACTGACCACGGCGCTGATGGCTCTGGCACAACAACAAGGCATGAACTGCCACTATCAGCATGAAGTCACCGAGCTGACGCGGGTAGAAAATCGCTGGCAGCTGACTTTTGCCAATCAGCCAGATACCCGTCATCACACGGTGATTCTGGCGGCCGGCCATCGCTTACCCCAGTGGGAACAAACTCGTTTCTTACCGCTGACGGCGGTACGTGGTCAGGTTTCCCATATTCCCACCACGCCAACCCTCAGCAAATTGAAAAACGTACTCTGCTACGACGGTTATATGACACCGGTTAATCCGAATAATCAGCAGCATTGTATCGGAGCCAGTTATCAGCGCGGTGAAACCTCCACCCTTTTCAGTGCCTCTGAGCAACAAGAAAATCGCGATCGTCTGATGCGTTGTTTACCGCAGGTGGATTGGGTACAGCAGGTGAATGTTTCAGATAATCAGGCGCGCTGTGGCGTGCGCTGCGCCATTCGCGACCATTTACCGATGGTGGGTGCAGTGCCGGACTATCAGGCCACGCTGACTCAATACCAGAGGTTACAACAGCAGATCAAAAACGGCGATCCGATCGAAGCCGCGCCGGTATATCCGGATTTGTTTATGGCTGGAGCTTTAGGGTCGCGCGGATTATGCAGTGCGCCGCTGATAGCAGAGATTCTGGCTGGTCAAATGTTCGGCGAGCCGTTGCCGCTGAATAATTCAACGCTGTCCGCATTAAACCCGAATCGTTTTTGGATTAGAAAACTGCTGAAAGGCAGACCGGTACAAAATCCACCGCGCCCTGAATGAAAGGCAGCTGCCATGATGCCTTAAAGCGTCACGGCAGCGATAAAACTAGTGAGAAATCTGCGCGTTTGCTAATAGGCGATCCCACAGACCCAACACCAAAACCTGATCCGGCGGCGATAATTCGCCAGCTTTGATAGCTTTATCCAGACTGTGCTGAACGCGAGCGTGTAACTGCTCGGCAGAATGCTCGCCGTGCTCTTCCGATTCTGCCACTGCTAATGTTAGGTGACCGCGCAGGTAGCCGCCCGCAAACAGGTCATCATCGCTGGCGTGCTCTACCATGTCATCAATCTGCGCCAAAATGCGCGATTCAAATTCTGCGATCATTACTCTTCCTCAATAAACTTTCTGGTCAGTCTGGCAATCAGTCGAAATCTTCCGGATAAGGGAAGTGTTCCGCCGCCAGTGGGGGCGTATTGTAAAACGATTGCAACGCCCGAATAAAGCCCGCAGGTCGTGGGGATATTCCCTGTTCCAAATTCCGCAGCACCTGTTCACGAACTTTACGTTGAAAAGCAAGGCGATCGGGCTCGCAGTCACCTTCCAGATTGTCGCAACTCACGTTGAAAGGGAAACCCGCAGCGACGCAAAACATCCATTCTAGCGCCTGCGGTTTGATTTCTACCGCCTCAAACTGGCTTTGGGTGAGCGCATCGCGCCCGTCCGGGCAGTACCAGTAACCAAAATCTACCCGCTTGCGCCGTTCTTCGCCGGCAATGCACCAATGAGAAATTTCATGCATACCGCTGGCATAGTAACCGTGGGCGAACACAATGCGATTGTAATCCACCTGATCATCAGCCGGCAGATAAATAGGCTCGTCATCGCCTTTCACCAGCCGCGTGTTGAATTCTTCGCTGAAACAGCGATTGAAAATATCGATAAGTTCTTGATAGTGATGAGTATGGTTTTGAGTCGATAAACTTTCTGACATGATTACGCTGTGTATACCCGGTAAGCCGCAAATTACGCCTCCGCCAAGTTGGCGTCAGAGGCAATACAGTGAGCAATAATGCCCTTATGGAAAAAGAGGGATTATCCCATTAAGCCGCGTAACAAGCGAGCATTAGCCGATGCCCTGCAATGCCAGCCACGCCTGAATTTCTGAGCCGTGATTATCATAGAGTAGCTTGCAACTCATCACCAAAGACACGACAACGATCATCGGCCGGATAAGTTTCTGACCACGAGTTAGCACCATATGTGCGCCCAAACGCGCGCCCAGCACCTGCCCAACCAGCATCACCAAGCCGATGCCCCATAACACTTTTCCACCGAGAATAAAGAAGGTTAGACCACCTAAATTCGAGGTGAAGTTCAGTACCTTGGCGTGAGCAGTAGACTTAGCCAGATTAAAACCGCATAAAGTGACAAACGCCAACGCATAGAAGGAGCCGGCGCCGGGGCCAAAGAAACCATCGTAAAAACCTATGCCACCACCGGCGATTAATGCGAAAGGCAGCGCTGACAGTCGACGTTGTCGATCCAACTCTCCCAATCTCGGCGTCAGCAGGAAATACACCCCGATGCCGATGACCAGCAGAGGGAGAATCTGTCGCAAGATATCGGCCTGCATATGCTGAACCAGAATCGCCCCTAGCATTGAACCGGCCAAAGTCAGGGTAATAGTCAGCCTTTGCTCTTTGAGATTAACCGCTCCACAGCGAATAAAATACAGGCTGGCCGAGAAAGAACCGCCCACAGACTGGAGTTTATTCGTGGCCAACGCTTGGGTCGGAGGCACGCCTACCGCCAATAGCGCCGGAATGGTTAATAGCCCGCCGCCGCCGGCGATGGAATCAATAAATCCCGCCAGCAGCGCCACTAAAAACAAGACCCCGAGAACCTCAGGGCCAAGAGTGAACCAATCCAATGACTATCTCCCTGCGAAGTGGTTATCCAGCAACGCCTGACAGGATGGCGGTAATGGTGGCGGCGTAGTTTTACCCGGTTTGGCGCTTGGCTGATGAGGCTGGAACCAGCTTTGCAGCTCGGCACCACAGCCATCACCCGCTGGCGGTGAATCCTGATCTTCGCATTCCAAACTGTCCGCCGGGCAACGCAAACGCACGTGCATATGCGCCCGATGGCCGAACCAAGGCCGGACTTTATGCAACCAATCACGATCACTTCCGGCACTGATACATAACTGCTGCTTAATCGCCGGATTGACGAAAATCCGCGTGACTTCGCTGTCTTTCGCTGCCAGTTTTATCATGCTGGCAACCTGTGGCTGCCATAAACGCGGTACTACCTGTTTGCCATCCGAGGACACCAAATCGATCGGCTGAGGTTTCAGCAACTGCTGCGAAGTCCAGCGCTGGGTTGGCAACTGTAGCCAGATATCCACATCCAGACCAGACTGGTGGCTGGCATGGCCACTGCTAAAGCGTCCACCGGCAGGCATAGCCATATCGCCGATCAACACCAAACCCAACTGTTGCCGTTTGGCCTGCTCGCTGAATCGCTGGATAAAATTCAGCAAATCCGGATGACCAAAATAACGGCGTTGATCGGGACGCATTACCTGATAATTTGCCGATTCCAGCGGCAAAGGCTGCGCGCCTATGACGCAACCATTAGCGAAACCGCCAATGGCCTGCGAGGTACCGCTAACCGGATGATCGATTTGTTGCCACGGCGTCAAAGCCATGACTGAAGAGGACGCGAACCAGGCCGCAGCCCCCAACATCCCTATTTTCTTCATTGAGTTACCAGCGCGGAACGTCAGAGTTAACATCGCCACACTGCGCGCGTTGACGCAGCAGGTGGTCCATTAAAACAATCGCCATCATGGCTTCGGCAATAGGAACCGCACGGATACCGACGCACGGATCGTGACGACCGCGAGTCACCATTTCCACGGCTTCTCCCTGACGGTTGATAGTCTGCCCCGGCACCATAATGCTGGAAGTCGGTTTCAGCGCCAGGTGGGCAACCACCGGCTGACCACTGCTGATACCGCCGAGAATCCCGCCTGCGTGGTTGCTCTGAAAACCTTCCGGAGTGATTTCGTCGCGGTTTTCGCTGCCACGCTTAGTGACTACGGCAAAACCGTCGCCTATTTCCACGCCTTTCACCGCGTTGATGCTCATCAGCGCGTGAGCCAGATCGGCATCCAGACGATCAAATACCGGCTCGCCTAAACCAACCGGCACATGTTCCGCCACGACCGTCACTTTCGCGCCGATAGAATCACCGGCCTTTTTCAATTCGCGCATTAGCGCATCCAAAGGCTCCAGCTTGCTGGCATCCGGACAGAAGAACGGGTTTTGTTCAACCAAATCCCAATCCAGCAGATCGCAGCTGATATCACCAATTTGTGCAAGATAACCGCGCACCGTCACGCCGAATTTCTGATGCAGATATTTCTTCGCTATGGCACCTGCGGCGACGCGCATTGCGGTTTCCCGCGCCGATGAACGACCGCCGCCACGATAATCACGCACGCCGTATTTTTGCTCATAGGTATAGTCGGCGTGGCCAGGGCGGAACACGTCTTTGATCGCACTGTAATCCTGCGAGCGTTGATCGGTATTTTCGATCATCAGGCCAATACTGGTCCCTGTAGTTACCCCTTCAAACACCCCGGACAGAATACGAACCTGATCCGGCTCCCGGCGCTGAGTAGTGTAACGAGAAGTCCCCGGACGACGCCGGTCGAGATCCAGCTGAATATCCGCCTCGGTGATTGGAATACCCGGCGGAACACCGTCGATTATGCATCCCAACGCGATGCCGTGAGATTCACCAAAAGTGGTGACGCGGAAAAACTGCCCAATACTATTCCCAGCCATCACGGCTCCTTACCCATGAGTCAAAATCCGTCTGCCGGTCAGAGAGCGATCTCGCCGGCAAGTATTACAGCAGGCACAAACGTGTCTGCTGCTTAGTCACGATACATGCTGAAATGGTGATGACAATCAATGAGCTGCTGTTTTGTCAGCATAAACACACCGTCACCGCCGTTGTGGAACTCCAGCCAGGTAAAGGGCACGTCAGGATACTGATCCATCAAGTGCACCATGCTGTTACCCACTTCGCAAATCAGAACGCCATCATCCTGAAGAAAATCAGGGGCGCAGGCCAGAATCCGGCGCGCCAGCGTCAATCCGTCAAAGCCTGCCGCCAAGCCCAATTCCGGTTCAAAACGGAATTCCTGCGGCAAATCGGACATATCTTCTTCATCTACATACGGCGGATTTGTCACAATCAGATCGTATTTAATCGGTGGTAAATCGCGGAAAAGATCGGAACGGATCGGCGTAACCTGATGTTCAACGCCGTGCTGCTGAATATTGTGCTCAGTCACCGCCAGTACATCCGCTGAAATATCAACGGCATCCACTTCCGCTTCCGGGAAAGCGTAGGCGCAGGCGATAGCGATACAGCCGCTACCGGTGCACATATCCAGAATATGGTTTGGCTGATGTGAAATCAGCGCTTCAAAACGGTTTTCAATCAGTTCACCAATCGGTGAACGAGGCACCAGAACGCGCTCGTCTACGTAATATTCCTGCCCGCAGAACCAGGCTTTATTGGTCAGATAAGCGACCGGAATGCGCTCGTTAACCCGGCGGATAACCCGCTCAACAATACGATGGCGCTCGCTGTATGTCAGACGGGCGTTGCGCATATCTTCAGGAATATCAATAGGAAGATAGATAGTTGGAAAGACCAGTTGAACGGCTTCGTCCCACGGATTATCCGTGCCGTGGCCGTAAAAAATATTAGCCGCGTTAAAACGGCTGACAGCCCAGCGCAACATATCCTGAATGGTGTGCAGTTCTTTCACTGCTTCATCGACGAAAATTTTGTCCAATTTATTCTCCAACAGGTATGCGTAAAATCAAGGTTTATGCGCCTAGTTTGCCATGAAGCCCGCGACAAATCAGCAGCTATACACATGTGAATGATACGCAAGCGATGAAAATATGCCAAAAGGGTGCAAAACTTTGTCGACATTTATTTAGACAGATAACATCCAGCAGGTAAACTGAGAAAATTGATTAGGTACTAAGAATAAATAATGAAAAATAAATTTCACTTGAGCAATGAGGAGCTGCAACTTTTCAGGGAATCGATCGCGGGAGCCAAAAAACTCAAACAGGACACCATCCTGCATCGTCAGGCACCACAGAAAGCGCATAAAATTACGCCGGTACGCCTGCTACAAGAGCAGGTCGATGCCAGCTATTACTTCTCTGATGAATTCCAACCGCATATCGATAACGAAGGCCCCACACGCTATGTGCGTCCCGGAGTCGATCATTTTGAAGTAAAAAAGCTGCGACGCGGCGATTACTCACCGGAAATGTTTCTCGATCTGCATGGGCTCACGCAAAAGCAGGCCAAACAAGAGCTGGGTGCCTTGCTGGCAGCCTGTAAACGCGAACACGTACACTGCGCCTGCGTTATGCACGGACACGGTAAGCACGTTCTGAAACAACAGACACCGCTGTGGTTAGCGCAGCATCCGGACGTATTGGCGTTTCATCAGGCTCCGAAAGAATGGGGTGGCACCGCCGCCTTGCTGGTTTTGATCGAATTAGCCGAATAAGTTAACCCAATAATGAATTAGCCAAAAAAATAAAGGCGCGACAGCAAAACTGTTCACGCCTTTATTAATGATGCCGGTTAATCGTGCTTTTGGCCTTTTGGGGCAGAAGGCAGAAGTTTGTATCACACCGCAGCCGCTAACCTGTTTTCAGGTCATCCTCACAAGCCGTCAGACTTTGGCCATCAGCTGAGAGGGACTCACTTGCCAATCCAACTTGCCCATTCCGCTGTTCATGTCTAAATCGACACAGGCCATCGCGGAAGTCGCAAACATCGGCGCACATTGACCCGGACACAGCTCGGCAACCAAATAGCCCACCAGCGGAAGATGCGAAATCAGCAGCACTGAAGCGCAACCTTCTTTGGCCAGAGCCTGCAAATAGCAGGCCACCATCGCAGGATCCCCACCCGGCGTCAGTTCCGGCATCACTTCCTGCCCGTCAGGCAGAGTCAGCGCTTCTCTTACCACGCCAAGGGTTTGTTCCGCACGCAGATAAGGGCTGACCAGTATCTGCTCAATATCCACCGATTGGCTATTTAACCAGGCGGCTATCTGCCGTGATTCTTCACTGCCACATTGGGTCAGAGGCCTCTGTGCATCACTGGCTGCGTCAAGAGCCGCGTCGCCATGACGCATGATTAGAACTTGCATATTGCACCGCTTTTGTTAACAAAATAACGCTATACAGAAACGCAACGCGTGCTGTACCGCCGAGAACTTTGCCCTAAGACAAAGCAACTTCATCACGATAACGCGCCGTCTCTCTATGGCGGCCGGGCATTTTGCCTGAAACTCCACGTAAATAAAACGGCTGTTTTTACACCAACAAAACGCACCGCCAACCATTACTGTTTAATAAATAGCCTACTCAACAGTTTAATCCATTATTTATTCTCTACACAATGTAGAGCTACTAACTTAAAAGCTTATTAAATCTTAGCCAGTAAATTAAGGCTAAGGTAACGCGAGCACTGGCACCTGTACAGCAGGTAAAAACAGCAGAGTTACAGGCGGTGATCCCGCTCACATTCTAACCAAAAGGCATTCTGAACGCAGAATGCCTTCGGATTTACACTCATTCTGCTGCAGTAGACTCTTCCGCTGGCACCTCAGTTTCCGGGTAGAACACCGCCTTCTGCTCTGCCATCGCCACCAGACGCTCACAGGGGGCAAAACGCTCGCCGTATTGCTGTTCCAGTAGCTTCATGGTTCTGGCTGCAGTATCCAGACCCAGACGATCCAGATAACGGAACGGCCCACCTAAGAAAGGAGGAAAACCGATGCCGAAAACAGCGCCAATATCGCCATCACGCGGATTACGAATGATGCCTTCATCCAGGCAGCGTACCGCTTCGTTCAGCATCATCATCACGCAGCGCTGGGCAATAACTTCGCGCTGTATATGCGCTTTCGGCGTGACGCCTAATAGCCCATAAACGTTCGGATCGGCCTGTTTAGCGGGGCTTTTCCTCAGCTTAAAGCCCGAAGTTTTGGCCGGATAGAGATAGAAACCACGGCCATTTTTACGCCCTTTACGGCCATCTTTTAAAATTGCGTCCAGAGAAGCCGGAGCGGCAAAGCGCGAGCCGAGCTGTTCCACTAGAATCGGCATGATTTTGGTGCCCACATCGATCCCGACTTCATCCAGTAAATTCAGCGGCCCAACCGGGAAGCCAAAATCAACCAAAGCCTTATCGATTGACTCAATCGGCTCGCCGTCCAGCAAGCAGCGCGCCCCTTCGTTAATGTAGGGAGCAAGAATGCGGTTTACATAGAATCCGGCGCGATCGCCGACCACAATTGCCGTTTTCCCCTGTTTGCGGGCGAAGGCCACCGTGGTTGCAATAGTTTCTTCGCTGGTTCCAGCGTGAGGAATCACTTCCACCAGCGGCATTTTGTCCACCGGGCTAAAGTAATGCAAACCGATAACCTGTTCTGGACGTTTAGCCTCGGCGGCTATCTGGCTGATAGGCAAAGATGAAGTATTGGAGGCAAAAATAGTATGAGGCGCTCCGTGCGCCTCAATGTCGGCCTCCATCTGCTGCTTCAGCGACAGATCCTCAAACACCGCTTCAACAACGATATCCACATTGTCGAAGCCGCTGTAATCGGTAGTGCCGGAAATCAGCATCATTTGGCGCTGCCGTTCCGTTGGTCGCAGCCGTTTACTGCGTACCCGTTTGCCCAATGCGTCCCAGGTATATTTCAGCGCCTGATTAATACCTTGCGGATTAATATCTTTAATTCGCACCGGTAAACCGGCTCGGGTCGCAGTGACATTGGCGATACCGCCGCCCATTAAACCTCCGCCCAACACGCCAACCCGACTAATTTTGCGCGGTTGTGCCGTTGAGCCACTTTCTTTTTTCAATGACGTTGTCGCGAAAAATAAGCTGCGTAACGCCGCTGATTCCGCAGACATAGCCAGCTCGCCAAATGCCCGAGCTTCCGCTTCGTAGCCGCTCGGGCCGCCGTTATCCAGCCCCTGGCGAACGACATGAATAATGCGTTCTGCCGCCGGATAATGGCCTTGGGTTTTCGCCAACGTTTTCTTCCGCACGATATTGAATAATATAGATTTTCCTAGCGGCCCATTCAGCAAACGTTCCTGCCACGGCAGACTTGGCTTATCCACCCAACCAGCTTTGGCACGGCTAACGGCCACTTCCAGCAAGATATCCTGCGGAACGGCATCGTCCACCAGCCCTATTTTCAGCGCCTGCCTAGCGCGAATCTGGCGGCCAGTCAGCATCATATCCAGCGCTTTGCTCGCGCCGATCAATCGAGGTAATCGTTGCGTGCCACCGGAACCCGGCAATAGCCCTAATTGGACCTCAGGCAGCCCCAAAACGGTTTTATCATCCAATGAGCACACGCGGCCATGACAAGCCAGAGCCAGCTCCAGACCGCCGCCCAAGCAGGCTCCGTGGATAGCCGCCACAACGGGGATCGGGAACGCGGCAATTTGCGCTAACGTTGCCTGGCCTTTTTGCGCCAGAACCCTGGCATCCTGCGCGGTGCGACAGGCGGCGATCATGGTGATATCGGCTCCGGCAATAAATGAATCCGGTTTGCCCGAAACAATCACCAGCCCCTGTAATTGCGGCGAAGACTGCGCTTGTTGCAGCACTTGGGCAATTTGCTCTGCAAATTCAGCCTTTAAGGTGTTGACCTTTTCATTGGGGACATTGATGGTGATGACCCCGATGTTATCCGGCCGAATACTGAGCTGAAACACCGACTCGGTCGAAGGCATTGTGGCGTCTCCCCTGCCCTGTTCTACGCGATTTTCCATTATTCCACCTCTACAATCATGGCTGCACCCAGACCACCGGCGGCACAGGCGGTCGTTAAGCCCAATCCACCACCGCGACGACGCAGCTCATTCAACGTTTGCGTGATCATCCGCGCTCCGGTTGCCGCAAAAGGATGACCATAGGCGATAGAACCGCCCAAGACGTTGAATTTATCCATATCAACCTCGCCTATCGCCTGACTTCTCCCCAGATATTGTTGAGCAAAACTATCGCTGGCAAACATTTTCAGGTTAGCGAGCGTTTGCGCGGCAAAGGCTTCGTGCATATCGATTAACGTCAGATCCGCCAGCGTGATACCAGCGCGATCTAATGCCAACGGCGTGGCATAAGACGGCCCTAACAACATGTCCTGCCAGACGTCGATAGCGGAAAAAGCAAAACTGCGTAAATAGCCCAGAGGTTGCAGCCCCAATTCTTTGGCTCGCCCTTCGCTCATCATAATAACTGCTGCGGCACCATCAGTCAGCGGCGTGCTGTTTGCCGCCGTTACGCTGCCGTGCTTGCGATCGAATGCCGGGCGCAGCTTAGCGTATTGCGCCATGGTGGAATCTTTGCGCACATTATTATCTTCACTGATAGCCGCACGGTATGGTGGGATATAAGCGGTCATCACCTCATCCTGTAAATAGCCTTTTTGCCAGGCTTCCGCCGCCAGCTGGTGAGAACGCAGCGCCAACGCATCCTGATCTTCCCGGCTGATACCGTAGGTTTTAGCCATTTGCTCGGCGGTATCTCCCATACGCAAACCGGTGGAATACTCCGCCACTGCAGGTGCAACCGGCAATAAATCACGGAATTTCAAACGACTGAATAGTTTTAGACGCTGTGACAAAGTTCGGGCTTTATTGACGTCAACCAGCGTACGCGCCAGCGCTTTGCTGACGCCAATAGGTAAAACGGAGGAAGAATCTGCGCCGCCGGCGATGGCTATCCCCACCGACCCCGCAATAAGACTTTCGGCCACGTTCGCCACCGCCTGAAAACTGGTGGCACAGGCTCGGGAGACGCTATAGGCGTCAGTGTGTACGCTCATGCCGGTGCCCAATACGATTTCACGAGCAATATTCGGCGCTTCCGGCATCTGAACCACCTGCCCAAATACCAGTTGATCGATCAACTCAGGTGCAATTCCACTTTTTGCCAACAGCTCGCTGACAACAATCTTACCCAAATCAACAGCGGGAACCCCATGATAGGCGGTAGCTTGTTTAGCAAACGGGGTGCGCAGGCCGTTAACAATCGCAATGCGGTCGCCCTGACGCGTCACTAACGGAAGTGGCTTACTCATAAAGGCTCCTGAGAGATAAATTGGCATTTATTAGGATGCTAGGTTAACAGGTCTGACCTGATCCGATTATTGTTAACCAAACGTTTACATTTGGCAAACCTATTGAGGCCAAAAATGCGAGCAGGAGCAACTTTCAGAATAAAAAAGAGAGATAGGGAAAGAGGAAAACGAATAGACGGGAGAAAGAATAATAAGGAAATAGATTCAGTGATTAAATAGCGCGGAGCGAAAGCTCCGCGCTAAATACGGCCAGATTAACGCAGACCCAGCTGGAAAATCAGCATTTCTGCTTCACAGGCAAAGGTAAAATCAACGCTGAGTTGAACACCTTCTGCTACCGTCTCGATTCTTGGCTCAATCAGGCAAGGGTCGGATTCGACGGAACGCGCTTTTTCGATCAAGGTGTTTAGCATTGCTTCGGCTTCGCTCTGGCTGGCGAATACCTTGCTGTAGGACGCGGTACAATCGGTGTTATCCATCACAGTACCGACATCTACGCAGCAGCAGGCTGCGGTTTCTTCTGCATTACAGCGTTTAATTGCATCTGACATCTTCAATTCTCCTCAAGGGACATTTCAAATAGGTGCAAATTGCCATTTGTGATCTGGCTCAAAAATCGATATCTGCCGCTATTTTACTCCTGCAAACCCCGCATCACTAGAACTTACTGTTTATGTGCCTATTTAGTGACGAAAATCTCAGTTAAAGCATCGCAAAAATAATAAGTCATAGATTTATTGATATGGGCATGTAAGTTTTTTGTTAAGTGGATCTATTTTTTGCAATCAATTTCAATCAATTTCAAAAACATTCTTGCAACATTCCTACAGGTCAGACCTATACTTCAGCCACTGGTCTGATTTGTCAGATTGGTAACGGACCCTACAATCCCGCGCTCTCTTGTTACGCTATGTAACATAGTTTAAATAATAAACACATTAAAATGAGGTTTTGGTCATGAACCAGAAAAACCTGTTTACCCGATCAGCTCTGGCAGCTGCAGTGGCAATTATTTCTTCGAACGTTTCTGCGGCCGGTTTTCAGCTGAATGAATATTCAGCGGCTGCATTGGGCCGTTCTTTCTCTGGTGAAGGCGCCGTCGCCGACAACGCATCCGTAGGTAGCCGCAACCCAGCAGCTATGACGATGTTTGACCGTCCTTCATTCTCCGGCGGTTTTGTCTACGTTGACCCTAACGTAGATATCAGCGGTCAATCTCCGCTGACAGGCCGCAGCACCGACGCTAAAAATATCGCGCCATCTGAGTGGATTCCTAACATCCACTTCATTATGCCGCTGAATGAACAATGGGCTATCGGCGCATCCGGTACTTCCAACTACGGTTTAGCCACCGAATTTAATGAAGACTATATCGCCGGCTCACTAGGCGGTAAAACCGATCTGAAAACCGCTAACCTGAACCTGGCGGCTGCGTATCGTCTGAACCAAAACTTCAGCTTCGGTCTGGGCTTCAACGCCGTTTATGCCGATGCGAAAATTGTGCGTCACATTGGTGAAGCGGGTGGCCGTTTAGGTCTGCCAGCGCGTACCGAAGTTGCCAATATGGAAGGTAAAGAGTGGGGCTACGGCTGGAACGCCGGCGTGCTTTATGAAATCGATAAAGAAAATCGCTACAGCTTCACTTATCGTTCTAAAGTGAAAATCGACTTTGATGGCGATTACAGCAACCAGCGACCAGTAGCCTTTGGCGGAACTGGCGGTGCAATCGTTCCTGGTGCTCTGACACTGAACCTGCCAGAAGTCTGGGAAGTGTCCGGTTATAACAAAGTGGCACCGCAGTGGGCGATTCACTATAGCCTGGCCTACACCAGCTGGAGCCAATTCCAGGAGCTGAAAGCCACAGGTAACAACGGTAAGGTACTGTTCGAGAAGCACGAAGGCTTTAGAGACGCATACCGTATCGCGCTGGGTACAACCTATTACTACGACGATAACTGGACCTTCCGTACCGGTATCGCGTTCGATGATAGCCCGGTTCCAGCTCAAAACCGCTCCATTTCGATCCCCGATCAGGACCGTTTCTGGATCAGTGCCGGTACTACCTATGCGTTCAACAAAGACGCATCTGTTGACGTGGGTATCTCCTACATGCACGGCCAGAACGTGACCATCAACGAGAAAACGCCACCAGCATTGGGCGGCACGAACTACGAGTTCAACTCCAAAGGTACGGCAATGCTGTACGGCGTGAACTTTAACTACGCGTTCTAACCCCAAATCAGCCGGATAATGCGCCGTAGGGTGGATTATCCGACTGTGCGCCCTGAATCGGGAAGTTGACGAATTCGCGGCAACAAAAAAGCGCCTGAAGGCGCTTTTTTTATCTGTCACATATCAATCCGCTTTTATATATCAACCCGTTTTGATATATCAAACTGATTAGTTGGCTGAGTCGATGCTTTCCAGATCGCCCTGAATTGCCTGAGCATTTGGATTTGCTTCCGGTTTCAACACACCGCCGCTGGCGAGGAAATCGTTACGCTGGAAGTAAGCTTCACGCACCATCAGGTACGGATCGGAGGAATTACGCAACAGACCATCGGAATCCAACAATTGCGCACGAGTTTCAATCCCTTCAATCATCCATTTGCCCGCAGACATCCAGAATGTCAGATAGCTCAGCACCGGATAGACGTTATCAGCCCAGTCGCCGCCTTCCTGACGCACGGTAAAGCTGCCATAACCCGGCAACACCACATAAGGCCCGTAAGGCACATCGTAGTAGCCTAAGGTGCTACCGAAACGATGCGGTACTTCTTTTGCCAGTTTAGGGTTAGCCATACCCGCGACGTCAATCAGACCGCCCATACCCAATAAAGTGTTGAGGAAGAAACGGTTAAAGTGCTTCATCGCTTTGTACGGGTCACCGACCAGGAAGCTGTTCACCATGCTCGCCGGTTCTTCCAGGTTACCCATAAAGTTACTCACGCCGTTACGCGCAGGCTGCGGCACATAATCACGCCAGGCTACGGCAACGGGGCGAACTACATAAGGGTCAAGAACCTCATAGTTAAAGTTGAACATCGCCCGGTTAAAACCTTCCAACGGATCGGAGCGGCCTTGTTCCATCTGATCCGGTGAAGAACTGGCGCAACCCACCAATAATACGCTCGCGAAAGCCAGCCCTGTCAGGCGAAAATTCATATGTTTCTCCATGAAATTACGTTCAGCCCCTGCGCTTAGGGGATCTGTCTATTTATCTGGACGCTAATCTGCCCGTTACCGCTGAATTCCTGTACCACGCTTTCACCAAACCAGTCACCGCGCTGAGGATTTGCCGTACCGTCCAGCGATAAACGCACCCGAACTTTTACCTGATGCAAAGCAGAAAGCAACGATTCCGGCATCATCGCATTACTGTCATCCAGCGATAACGTCAGTGGGAATCGGCTCAGCGGCAGCTGTTTAACGGCCACAGGCACCGGACTCACTCCGTCAGTGACCGAAATAATCAGAGTCCCTTGCTGCGGTAATTTTTTAGCCGCATCGGGAGACAAAGAAACCGTCACTTCCAGTTTAGCTGTTTCCTGACCGGACTGTGCTTTTGCCTGCTGAATACTGCGTTTTATTACTTCAGCACGGGAATCGCCGGCAGGCAGCAATTTTAGCATAACTTCCCACGCGCCAATGGCTTGTTTGAAATCTCCCTGCTCAAAGGCATTAAATGCTAATAGACTCAACACTCGCGGGTTACCGTGATCCTGCGCCAACATGCTACGCAGCATTTGCGTGGCTTTCTGGTTATCTTGGGGATCGTTAGAACGGGTTAACACCTCGGCATAGCCTAGTTTCACGTCCATATTATCCGGCGCGAGCTGATAGGCTTTTTCAAACGCCTGCGTCGCGGTAGTCGCATTATTCAGCGCCATACCCACTCGGCCCAGCATCATCCAGTCGTTAACATTGTTATCGTCTTGCTGCAAAGCGGTGCGCAGCCCTAAACCCAAGCGCGCCACTTCTTCCATCGTCAGCGGCTCTGCTCGTTCATTGGCAACTCTGGCACGTAACTCCGGCATTTGCGCCTGTACTTCCCGCCACGCGTGCAACTGGGTTAAACCACCGGTTTTGACATAAAATCCTATGGCAACCAATACCAAAATCACCACGCCGGGCAACAAAGCCCAACGACTGATCGGGCTGGATTGTTCCGCCGGTTGCTCGGGAATATCTGTCAGTAGATTCTGCTGTAGCTCTTTGATCAGTTCCGGTCGCTCGGTGACCACGCCCTGCGCTTCGTCTTCTGCCAGTTCGTTTAATCTATCCTGATAAAAAGCTTTATTCAGATCATCCCGCGTAGTTTTGCGGTTATTATTGCTTTGTTTCATTGCAGGAACCACTAACAGGGCACCCGCTCCGGCCAGCGCAATGATTACTATTAGCCAAAAAGCCATTATGGTTGTTTCCCGTCAGTATTTGCCACATTCCGGTTTTCCGCTTCATTCTGCGCCAGTATGGCAGCCAGACGCTGCCGTTCCTGCTCCGGTAACTCGTCTTCAGCAAGCATCTGGTTACGGCGACGCCCGCGTAAAATGACGACCGCCCCGCCGATCAGCACAAACAGCGCTGGCCCCACCCACAAAATGAGCGTAGCGGCAGTCACCGGTGGTTCATAAGTGACAAAATTGCCGTAACGCGCCACCATATAATCGATAATTTCAGGTTTGGTTTTACCCTGTTGCATCAGTTCATACACTTTATTGCGCATATCTGCGGCAATAATGGCATTAGAATCCGCAATACTGTTGTTCTGGCATTTGGGGCAACGCAGCTGCTCGGTTAATTCCCGATACTGCTGCTCCTGTTGAACCGAACTGAACTGATAAGTATCAATGGCTGCGAACGCGCCCCAGCTCAGTAACATACCGAGGGCCAGACTGATTAGCCTCATGCGCCCTCCTGATACTTTTTATATAACGGTAGAATTTCCTGCTGCCAGACGCGATCGTTAAGATCCCCCGCATGGCGGTAACGAATGATACCTTGTCCGTCGATCAGAAAGGTTTCCGGAGCGCCGTAAACGCCTAAATCCAATCCCAGCATTCCATCACCGTCATATAAGCTCAGCGCGTAAGGATTCCCTAGTGTATTCAACCAGTTCACCGCTTTGGCACGGTCATCCTTATAATTCAGCCCGACCACGCGAATTCCCTGCGCCGCCAGTTTATTCAGATATTCATGCTCGGCGCGGCAGGTCGGGCACCAGGTAGCCCACACGTTAAGTAACATAGGTTTACCATCGTGCAGTACCGCCTGATCGTAGGTTTTTCCTGCCTGACCCAGAGATTCCAGCTTAAAGGTCGGAACGGGTTTACCAATCAGCGCCGATTCTAGCATCGTAGGATCTTCCCCTCCGGCATTGCGGCTCAGTTGCACTAAAAATGCCACCACCAGCAGCAGGAACAACACCAGCGGAATAAACAATAACTTAGACTTCATTACTGTACCTCCGGTGCGATACCGCGCGTTAATTTCTTACTCATCCGATAGCGCGGGTCCAACATACACAAAATACCGCCCACCGCCATAAATACTCCGCCGTACCAAATCCAGCGGACGAAAGGCTTGTAATATAACCTCACCGCCCAGGAACCATCCTCTAGCTCTTCCCCCAACGCCGCATACAAATCACGAGTCAGGCCACCGTCGATAGCCGCTTCGGTCATCATGGAGCGAGCTGTGCTGTAATAACGTTTCTCTGCGTGCAGCGTCGCTTCGGGTTTGCCGTTGCGGGTGACGTCGATGATACCTACGCCGCCGGTGTAGTTTGGTCCTTTAATGTCGTGAACATCGCGGAAAACAAAGTGATAATCGTGGATATCAATACCATCTCCCGATTTCATTCGGACATCGCGCTCAACACTATAATTCTGACTAAAGGCAATGCCAATTACCGTAACCGCCACGCCCAGATGCCCTAATACCATGCCCCAATGACTGCGGGAAAGGTGAGTCAGGCCGCGCCAGAAACCGTGGCGATGGGTTGCTCGCTCATGCAATTCCATTAGCGTCAGAATAATGACCCAGAAAGCCATCATCAAACCCACTACCGTCATTCCGGCGATACTGTCCTGCATTAACCAAGGCACTAAAATTGACAGTAACGTGGTTGCCACCAAGGCAACGCCCAAACGACGCCACAATTTGCTCGGTTCATCCCGACGCCAGCGTACCAACGGCCCTATCCCCAGCAACAGTGCCAACGGTGCCATCAGCCAAGTAAACATGGTATTAAAGAAGGGTTCACCGATGGAAATACTCCCCAACCCCAGTTGTTTATGTACCAGCGGCAGCAAAGTCCCCAGTAGTACAACTAGCATGGCTGCGATCAGCAATACGTTGTTTCCTAACAAAAATGTCTCTCTAGAGAACACTTCATGCTGAGTACGGCTGCGTACCTGCGCCCCTTTCACCGCGTACAACAGTAAGGAACCGCCGATCACAATCACCAGATAGGCCAGAATAAACATACCTCGCGCCGGATCGGAGGCAAAAGAATGCACCGAAACCAATACGCCGGAACGCACCAAGAAGGTTCCCATTAAGCACAGGGAGAAAGCCGTGATCGCCAGCAGCACCGTCCACGCTTTGAAAGTACCGCGTTTTTCCGTCACCGCCAGAGAGTGAATCAGCGCGGTTCCGGCCAGCCACGGCATAAATGACGCATTTTCTACCGGATCCCAGAACCACCAACCGCCCCAGCCCAATTCGTAATAAGCCCACGCAGAACCCAGCACGATCCCCAGAGTGAGGAATACCCAGGCCGCCTGGGTCCAGGGCCGTGACCATCGCGCCCATGCGGTATCCAAACGCCCCGCCATCAACGATGCGATGGCAAAAGCGAACGCCACGGAAAATCCGACGTATCCCATATATAACAACGGCGGATGGAAAATCAGCCCGACATCCTGTAGCAACGGATTCAAATCCTGGCCATCTATCGGGAAATTAGGCAAAGTTCGGGTGAAAGGGTTAGAAGTCATGATGATAAACAGCAGGAAACCGCCGGTAATCATGCCTAATACGGATAAAACTCGCGCCACGGCGTCCTGCGGCATTTGACGGCTGAATAATGCCACCGCCAGCGACCAACAACTTAACAACAACACCCAAAGTAATAGCGAGCCTTCATGCGCCCCCCAGGTAGCAGCGATTCGGTAATACACCGGCAACTGGCTATTGGAGTTAGCCGCAACATAGGAAACGGTAAAATCATTCACTACAAAGGCATAGACCAGACACATAAACGATAGCGCGACGGTCACAAACATGCCGTAGGTCAATGGTCGTGCTACAGCCATCATTCGCGCGTCCTGCCGCGCCGCTCCCCACTGGGGGTAAATGCTCAGCAGCAGCGATATCGCCAGCGCCAGACATAACAGGAAATTGCCGATTTCAGGCATCATGAAGCGTTCCCCTCGTTCTGACCGTTGGTATAAGCCGCCGCCGGACGAACGTGATTTTCTTTCATCGCTTCAGCAACTTCCGGTGGCGTATATTTTTCATCATGCTTAGCCAGCACTTCTTTAGCATCCACCCGATTCCCTTCAGCAAAAACGCCCTGAGCTACCACACCCTGCCCCTCGCGGAACAGATCCGGCAAAATACCGGTGTAAGTCACGTCGATCGCACCGCGCGCGTCATACACCTTAAAAGTAACCTGTAGGCTCTGCGGGTCGCGTTTTACTGAACCGGGCATCACCATTCCACCAATACGCAGACGCTGCCCAACCTCAGGTTTTTCGTGCTTAGGCCCCTTCCCCTGTAAAATCTCGCCTGGGGTATAAAACAAGTCAATATTGGCTCGCAAGGCATAAAGCACCAGCGTGGTGGTCAAACCTATGCCGATTAATACCACTAAGGCCAGATACAGACGGCTTTTTCGACGTGGGTTCATTATTTTCTCTCCCGCTGCTGCGCCTGACGAATTCGCTGATCGCGTCTACGTTGGCGGCGAATACTCTTCAATAACCCTTGTTTCATCCACAGGGTATGCGCCCATAAACCAAGCAACGACAGCAAGGTCACGGCCACCGCCAGCCAGACATAAAAGGCGTAACCACCCATCGCGAAAAAATCCGCCCAAGAGTTGAATGCCGGTGTCATAGCGAGCGCTCCTTACCTAACAATTCCGCCACCCAAGGGCGATGACGCTCCTGATGTAAAATAAGATTACGTAAACGCATTAACGTAAGAGTGGCAAAAAAGAAGAGATAGCCGAAGATTGCCCAACGCAGCGGAGTACGCATGGTCGGATAAATGGTTTGCTGCATATCGGTAGAGCCTTGATGCAAGGTATTCCACCACACCACGGAAAAATGGATGATAGGTATATTCACCACGCCAACCAATACTAAAATACCGGCGGCTCGACCGGCCAGTTTTCGATCGTCAAATGCGTGATACAGCGCAATCACGCCGATATACAGAAACAGCAGTACCAACTCGGATGTCAGGCGCGCGTCCCACAACCACCAGGTTCCCCACATAGGTTTTCCCCAGGCAGAACCGGTAGCCAGCGCAATAAAGGTAAATACCGCCCCCACAGGAGCCATCGCCGCCACGGCCAAATCCGCCATTTTCATCTGCCAGACCAGCCCGATAAAGGCGGCTATCGCCATAGACATATAAATGCCCATCGACCAAATCGCCGCGGGCACATGCAGGTACATTATCCTAAAACTGTTACCTTGCTGATAATCAGCCGGTGCGAAGCCAAAGCCTCCCCCCCAACCGATAGCCAGACAAATGATGGCCGCTGCGCCGAACCACGGAATAAAGCGACCGCAGACTCTGTACAGCCTTTCAGGCTGGGCAAATTGATGAAACCATTTCCACATGTTGGTCATTGCTCACTATAAAAATGACAGTAATCGTCTTGGTAATTATCCTGCTAACTAAGCCGATACGGGTTGCGGTGCGCAATCTGCTCTAAATGGCGTTGGCTACCACATTCAATAAAAAATATGTTATTTCAAGCTGATGCGTCACTGCATGGTCGCCAGATATCGCCCCAATTCATCAGACAAAATCTGTAAATTTAAATAGGATTAATGAATGCTTACTCTCAACGCAGCCGCCGTGGCAAAAGGAGCCAGCGTAGCGCTACCGGCCAGCATCGCGCCAAGAATCGCCAGATATCCATCAATCGCCATCCCCATTGAGGCGGCATCAATAGCTGCGGTGGCGAAGATAAGAACCGGTATATATAAAGGTAAAACCAGCAAACTTAATAATACTCCGCCTCTGCGCAATCCCACCGTAAGCGCGACGCCGATAGCCCCGATAAAACTCAGCGTCGGCGTCCCCAGCAGCAAAGTCAGCGCTACGGCGATGCCGGTATTCACATCCAGCGAAAGCAGCATGCCCACCAGCGGCGAGAGAATTAGCAACGGCAATCCGGTCACGACCCAGTGAGCACACACTTTGCCTAACATCGTGAGCGGCAGCGGCGAAGGTAATAAAAGCAGTTGCTCCAACGACCCATCGAGAAAATCATCCCGAAACAGCCGTTCCAGCGATAATAATGAAGCCAACAAAGCAGCGACCCAGACTATGCCTGGCGCAATACGCGCCAGCAACTGCGGCTCTGGACCAACGCCCAATGGAAACAGGGTAATGACGATAAGAAAAAACCACAGTGGGTTAACAATCTCCGCACCTTTTCTGAACGCAATCTTTAATTCTCGACGTAATACGCTGACAAACATCAGTTTTTCCCCGAGTCAATCAGGCTGATTTTTCTTACCCCCTGACGCACGCCGCCAAGCTCCTGATGGGTTGTCAACAACACCATTCCCCCTGCCGCAGCCTGTTGCTCAAATAAAGCGATCAACTCACTTACGCCCTGTTTATCAATCGCCGTCAGCGGCTCGTCCAAAATCCAGAGCGGGGCTTGACTCAACCATAAGCGAGCCAGCGCTACGCGGCGCTGCTGACCGGCAGAAAGCTGGGCAACCGGCAAATCTTCATAGCCGACCAACCCCACATTTTCTAACGCCTGCCAGATGGCATTTTCGTCAAAATCACCCTGAGCCGATTGATAAAAAGCCAGGTTTTCGAAAGGCGTGAGCACCGATTTTATTCCGGGCTGATGGCCCAGAAATAATAAATCCTGATGATAACCCGCGCGATCCCGCAGGATATTCGCTCCCTGCCAGTGAACTTCACCAGCATCGGCCTGCGCCAGACCGGCCAAAATCCGCAGCAGACTGGTTTTTCCTGCTCCGTTGGGGCCTTCCACCTGCACGATATCCCCCGCTTTGATACAGAAACTCAGTCCCTTAAATAAGGTTCGTTCGTCGCGTATGCAACTCAGATTTTTCGCTTCCAACATGGGATTCGTCTTTTAACCGCAAGATTTTCAACAACTGGGAACCGGAATAATAGCATAAGGCCTAACCCTTACGTAGCATGGGCCTATCCCGAAACCTAACCTTATAGAGTTAATATTCGGCATAAGATCAATATTCTGTAGAAAAAACAGCCAAAGCTGACTTTTGCTGACTGTTTCGGTTCCTTTCTCAATAATCGCTTCTTTCCCATCTCAATATTCGCCGTAAAAAAGCCACTATCCTTAATAATGGAATCGAGGACCTCCCGTCTATCAACTTTGAAAATTTAATCCGGTTTCCTCAGGAGAAAAACATGAATGACCATAAAAACAACGATGGCGATATTCAGGTAGAAAGCAATGAGAAAAAGCAGGGAAAAGAGATTGATGTTAATGAGAAAAATCTCCCTTCACGCGCGGCCGCAATACACGAGCAAATTCGCGTCGAAGGCGAAAAAGAACTGGAGCGCGACGGCTTGGCTCTATTGCTATCGGCCATTGCTGCGGGCTTATCTATGGGAGCATCTTTAATGGCGAAAGGCATTTTTCACGCCAGATTATCCGATGCGCCCGCTAGCTTTTTTATCGAGAATATCGGTTATACCTTCGGCTTTATTATTGTCATTATGGCTCGCCAGCAGTTGTTTACTGAAAACACCGTCACTGCGGTACTGCCAATTATGCAAAAACCCAGCATTAAGAATTTCAGTATTTTATTTCGCCTTTGGGGATTAGTGTTGCTGGGAAACTTAATTGGAACCGCCTTGGCCGCGGGATCATTTATCCATATTCCCTTGTTTGATGACGCGACGCACGCCGCTTTTATCAGCATTGCTCAGGATATTATGGAAAATACGCCAGCAGAAATGTTGACTAAAGGCATTCTCTCCGGTTGGATTATCGCCACCATGGTGTGGATGCTACCCTCTGCTGGCGCGGCTAAAATCTGGGTGATTTTCTTAATGACCTATCTGGTGGCTTTATGCGATCTCACTCATATCGTCGTCGGCTCCGCAGAGATCTTCTATCTGGTATTTAGCGGCAATCTTTCATGGCAGGAATTTATTTACCCCTTCGCTATCCCGACGCTTGCCGGCAATATCATCGGTGGTTCCTTTATATTTGCTCTGATAAGCCATGCCCAAATACGCAGCGATATGACGAGAAAACCCAAAAAATCTAAAGGAAATACCCAGAAAAAAACGGATTTGTACAAAAAGTAAATCTAACCGCCGATCGGAGCCAGCATTCTCTGGCGCATTGGGAGATAAGCATTTTTAAGCGATAACTGGCGACAATTTAAACAAACAAACCGCTAACTGCTTATTTTCAGAGTGAAAATAGGTATAATGACGCCCAGCTGCTTTTATCAACAGAAAAAATCATGGCATGTCCCCGTAGTTAAACGGATATAACAAGCCCCTCCTAAGGGCTAGTTACTGGTTCGATTCCAGTCGGGGACACCACGACACCTTCCCAATACATCCCAAAAAAATTTATTCAATTTAAAACAACAAGTTAAATTAAAACCACATCCCATAACAGACCTTTCAAACCCGCTACAGCCTAACGTTATCGGGGTACTAAACAGGGTATAATCGGTTCGAACAATAATGTACCCCTTCATTGTAAGGAACACTCATGCCGTTAACCAATACGGCTATCCGAGGCGCTAAATCAAAAGACAAACCCTACAAACTTAGCGACGCACAAAGTCCATACCTCTTGGTTCATTCCAGCGGCTCTAAATATTGGCGGTTCAGACGGGTAATACCGGCAACATCCGCGGCGATATTCTCGTAATCCCAAGAGTCATCCTTGGCGAAACAGGTACTGTGCGGCTCCAGTCGCCTCCTTCATCCGCTATGACATCATATGTTCCCCCCGCAATAGAAACGGTAATACGAATACCCGGCTCCATCTGACCAGAGAAAGTCGGCCGAACGTTACCGATAATATTTCCTACAAAAATGTCGTTGGACGAATAAATCTGCAACGTCAAGTGTGGACCGATTGCATCAATCGTGACTGAACCCTGAGCTGTGGCGGAGTTCCCTGCTTTATCCGTTGCGGTAAGCATATAGTCATGCGCTTAATTGAAATCTCTGCTTCCGTAAACACCCAATGGCAACTGATCGGCGGCTTCGACTCCCAACCTGACTGGCTGCCGTTCATTCCAAAAAGTGTGTATAAAGAAGTAGGCAAAAAGAGTATAACCGCAGTTTAAATTGATTATATACCGAACATATTATGAATTAACTTCTGCTGTATTCTTAGAAATTATAATCCGCTACTATCAATAGCGCTCATAATAATCTATTCATGTCCACCGTTGCTCTTTTCCGTGTAACAAACGGAAAATTTTACTGATAAAAAAATCGGTGAACATCGTTTTTACATGTAAAGTTTAAAATTAACGTTCCGTATAGATAACTTCAATAATAAATTTAAATAGCTTTTGTTGGTCACCCTCATTAAGCCTTTCAACAACACAGTTAATCGCCGTCAGCCACCTACCTTTCTCCATATATGTATCCGAGAATCAACATCAATAATAAACCTTCATTTTCTTTATAAAATCGCTCATATTTTTATAATAAAAATTAAATATTAACTGATATGACTTGGATCACCATTTTAAGAACACCTAAAGTATAAAATATTCCGTCAATATAACAATATGAATATTCACTATGCTAAAAAAAATAAATCAGATGTTATTCTCTACTAAGTCAAATTTACAGCATGATATTACCCCCTTAAATTCAACGGAGTCGAACACGGAGAGTATCTCTCAACGCACGCCCTACGAAAGGATTATTTGCCAGCAACTTTTAACCGGGGTTTCAACTCTAGAGATGGTTCGTGACTCGCTGCTCAATTCCAGCAACGACCTCAAACGCGAACAAAATGCAATAGACGAACTCAATCAAAGAAACGACGAGGCAAAGCAAGCGCTGGAAAAACTGGTCAACTTTATTGTTCATATTGAGACGAATGCTAACCATAGTACCGATTCATTAACTGAGTTTAGAAAATCAATCGACCAAATTAAAGGTTGCGTATCCGAAATAAACAAACTATCAAACCAGACTAATCTGATCGCAATAAACTCAGCAATTGAAGCTGCTCATGTAGGGAACAAAGGTCGCGGATTTAGCGTGATAGCAAAGGAAATAAAATCATTGTCTGGCGAAGTCAAAGAAAGTACCGATGATATATTTCAGTTAACAAAATCTATTGAAGATAATACAGTCAAAGTTTGTAGCATAGTATCAGAACAAAAACCATTAATTGAGCATATTAAGAAAGATATTTCTAATATCGTAGATTCAATCAATATCGTTATTACCCGTTCTTCTCATATGCAATCAATTATTGCATTCATTACCAACCTACAGTTTCTTAACATTGTTAAAATTGATCATGTCATATGGAAATTACAAATATATAAACTATTGCTAGATAATAACGATAGTGTTCAGGTGAATTCGCACACGGAATGCCGTTTAGGCAAATGGTATGCAGCAGGTGATGGCCGTAATCTTGCCCATTACTCTGCTTATCAACTGTTAGAAAAACCTCATGCGGCAGTTCATCATTCTGGCCGTTTAGCGCTTAGTGCTTTTTTTGACAGCGATATAGATGCAATGACGTCGGCTCTTGAACATATGGAGACGGCAAGTAATGAAGTCGTAGAGCTAATAGACCGTTTGGCATCGGATATTACGCCAAACCGCTAATCAAAAACCTATCATGCCTATGATAGATGATTGCAAAGTTTTTTCCCCAGAATGGAGTACGCGGCAGTATCTGGCTACGTACTCTATAATTACAGATATATTTATCTTCTTATTAACCTAACCAATTTTGAGTTGACTGCATCGCTAATTTTCGTCATCAAATTCGTATCTGATAATAATCTGATCGAGAACCAATATCATAGCAACCAACCAAAAAATCTTATTGAATAGTTAGTTAAAGCACCCGTTAACCACTAAGCCCTAAGAATACGAATATCCCCCCTATTCTTATAAACATACCCACCTTGATTATCCTGCGATTCAGTATTTACTTAGAGAGTGGCCCCTGCGGGTATGGCTAGTTATTGAGCCAGTTTTTATCCTCACTGCGGTCATCAGTTGCTACTCTCTCCGTGAAAACAGCGACACTCGATGTTGCCTCAAAACAGGACATCATGATGAAAAGCCATCCGGCTTCTAATACTATGAAAAAATTACCGTCGATATGTTTGCTCGCCAGTTTATTACTGGTCCCTACACTAACTCATGCAATGGGAGATGATTCGAATAAAACGCCGGATTGCCCAAAGGGCCAGGTTTATGACACCAAAACCAATAGTTGTGTAGTGGAAAAAACCAGCATGGTCAGCGACAGTGATAAAACACAGTATGCATATCATTTGGCAAAAACGGGCCGCTATCAGGAAGCTTTGGATCTATTGGATACGTTAAAACAACCAAATACCCGTGAAGCATGGAATTATCGTGGTTATGCCACCCGAAAATTAGGTCGTACAGACGAAGGAATTAGTTATTATCAACGCTCAATTGCCCTTGATCCTCATTATCCTAAAGTTCGCGAATATCTCGGTGAGGCTTATATGATTAAAGGTCGCCCCGATCTGGCTAAAGCCGAATTGGCGACAATTAAAGACCTATGCGGTACTGAATGTGAAGAATATCGAGATTTAGCCGCAGCTATAGACGGACATCCAGAAGCCTGATAACTCTGTGTGAAAATATATCGGTCAATGAAGATGCCGATGAATTGGCTAACACCATTAACAACAGGGGCCACCTAAAATAAGGTGGCCCTTGAATATCATTTATTCACGTCAACTGAGATTAAATGCAGCTAACCTAAATTTTCGCGGTAGCGAGATATTTACTCATTTCCGCTGCTGGCACCATACCCCCACCGGTCGCCCAGACCAAATGGATTGCATTTTTCATTTTCTCTGGGCTAAAACCATGCTTGCTAAGATAATCTGGAGAACTTGTTACCCGAGCCGCTCCTGGCATACCTGCGAGAGCAGAAGGCTCTAGCTGGATTCCCTCATCACGAGCTAGCAATCCGAGCAGGTCATACATTTCGCTATCGCTCAGGGTATAGAAGCCATCTAATAGATGCTCCATCGCTCTTCCAACGAAACCTGAGGCGCGACCCACGGCCAGACCATCTGCAGCAGTTATATTATCAATGCCGAGATCCTGCACTGAAATATTGTCATGTAGCTGGGTATACACGCCCAGTAACATACATGGAGAATGCGTTGGTTCGGCAAAAATACAGTGTACATTATCGCCGAAAGCTAATTTCAATCCGAAAGCTACGCCGCCGGGGCCACCGCCAACACCGCATGGCAGGTAAACAAACAGCGGGTGATCCTCATCAACCAGGATATTTTGCTCGGCAAATTGCTGCTTCAGACGATTTCCAGCCACTGAATATCCGAGGAATAAAGTTTGCGAATTCTCATCATCGATAAAGAAACAATCGGGATCGGATTCTGCCTGTTTACGCCCCTGCTCTACGGCAACGCCATAGTCTTGCTCATATTCCACTACGTTAACACCATGTTCTCGTAGTTTCTTTTTCTTCCATTCCCGAGCATCGGCGGACATATGCACACTGACACTAAATCCGAGCTTGGCACTCATAATGCCAATAGACATTCCCAAATTACCGGTTGAGCCGACCGCAATCCGATAGCGGCCAAAAAACTCGCGGAAAGGCTCGGAAAACAGTTTGGCATAATCATCAGTTTCAGATAGTAAACCAGCCTGGTTAGCTAATTTTTCCGCATGTGTTAATACTTCATAAATACCGCCGCGCGCCTTAATCGAACCGGAAATAGGCAAATGGCTATCTTTCTTTAGCAATAAACGGCCCGTAATTTCACAGTTATAGCGCTGTTGCAGAGTTTTCTGCATTTCTGGAATCGCAACGATCTCCGACTCAATAATACCCTGAGTCTTTTGCGTTTCAGGAAACGCCTGGCAAAAATAAGGCGCAAAGCGCTGTAAACGGGCTTCCGCCTCAGCCACATCTTCTTGCGTCAACCCTACATAGGGCAAGCCCTGTTCCAACGTGGTGGACAAAGGATTAAACCAAGTAACCTCTTCCAGATTGATAAGATTTTTGACTAAAGGGTAGTCGGTAATTAATTTATCAATTTCTGTCTTTTTCATGGAATATCTCTTTGTTGATCAAATAAGGTAAGAAAGTAAAAAAGTCGCCGCCAAGGCAATTAACGAAGCGATAAACGTTGCCGTGGTATAATATTTAAAGGTTTCACTCAACGTTGCACCACAATATTGTTTTACCAGCCAGAATAATGAGTCGGTCACGATAGTGCAGCCTATCGCTCCGGAACCAATCGCCAACGTAATGATTTCAGGGCTGACATTGGGATACATCGGCAATATTGGCGAAACAATCGCCGTCGCGCCCATCATCGCCACGGTGGCAGAACCTACCGCCGCGTGCAATATAATCGCTACCAGCCAGGCCAGTAAAATTGGATGCATATCCATATTAGATAAGATCACGGCCAGAGTATCCGCCAAGCCACTGGCTTTTAATATTCCATTAAATGCCCCACCGGCACCGATAATTAATAAAATATTCGCGATAGATGAAAAACTGTCTTCGGTTTTTTTCAGCAGGGTAGTCATACCCATATTTTGTCTGATACCTAGAGTGTAGTAGGCCACAAAAGCTGCAATAAACATCGCCGTTATTGGGTTACCAATAAACTCTAAAAATGAATATAACGAAGAACCTTTTTCCATATTCAGTTCTGCCGCAGTTTTCATCAACATCAGAATAATAGGCAGTAATACGGTAAATAATGTGGCGCTTAGCGAAGGCAGATCTTCTTCTCTACGTACCTGAAATTCAGAGAACTCAGCGGGTACTTGTTTAAACGGTAATCGATTACCCACGAACTTCAGGAATAATGGCCCACCAATTAATGAAGCTACCAATCCTACAAATAATCCGTAAACAATGACCGTTCCTACGTCTGCGCCCAATGCATTGGTCACATAAAGAGCTGCTGGATGTGGTGGAACCACACAGTGAACGGCCATTAATGCCGTACACAAAGGAATAGCTAATTTAAACAATGAGGTATTGGTTTTTCTGGCAATAGAGAATGCCAGCGGAATCAGTAATACCACCCCAACTTCAACAAACAGGGTAATACCGCACACCAACCCGACCAGAACCATAGTGACGTCTGGTGATAACCAACGGCATCGTTGCAGAGTTATGCCAATACGTTCAGCCGCACCGGAGACCTCCATCATCTTGCCTAAGATGGTGCCTAAACCAATAACAGCTGCTAAAAATCCTAGTGTGCCGCCGATTCCGCTTTCAATGGAGTTAACCATTTCCAGTGGGTTCATACCCATTAACAGGCCGACATAAAAACTGGCTAACAATAGCGCCAGAAAAGGGTGAATCTTTAGTTTTACTATGGCGAATATAATAATGATGATACTTGTTAATAACGTCCCCACTACCCATATTTGTGAGTCCATATCCAACCTCAACCAATAGTTTTCTTGTGGCTTTATTGAATAAGAGTTGATAGGGGCTGACAAACGATAAAAAAACGCTTTCAGATGAGCCATATTGGATCAAATATGCCAAATAGGTCATATTTTACGATATAAGTACGATTTGAATCACATTAACTAACCCTTATCATGTAGTGAAAATGTAAATCGGTATAATATTTAGACAAAATAAAGTGAGCAGATCCCCTATGTACCCGGAAAACGCCTATATCCACCGCAATCAACTTCTTAATGGCTATCAGCTATCAAAACTCTATACGTTTGAAGTTGCGGCTCGGCATAAATCTTTTGCCTTAGCGGCCAATGAGTTATCAATTAGTCCCAGCGCCGTAAGCCATCGTATAAATGGCCTCGAAGATGAATTGGGGTTTAAATTATTCCAGCGGTTTCACCGGAGAATTGAGTTAACCAGTGAAGGCGAACGGGTATTTTGGGCGCTGAAATCCTCCCTTGATTACCTTAATCAGGAAGTTCTAGAAATTAAAAATCAGGAGTTATCCGGCACTCTTACAGTCTATTCTCGCCCGTCGATTGCCCAATGCTGGCTGGTGCCTAAACTCGCTGATTTTGCTCATCATTATCCGGCCATCAACCTGAATATTATGACCGGAAATGACAACGTCAATTTTCTCGGCGGTGGCATAGATCTGGCCATTTACTACGATGATAAAACGCCGGAAAAGTTGTCGTATGAACACCTGATGGATGAGTCAATGGTGCCAGTGTGTAGCCCAGAATATGCGGAAAAACATCAGCTTTATGGAAATTTGATCAATCTACGCCAATGTACGCTTCTACACGATCGACAGGCATGGAGCCGGGACTCGGATATCAGTGAATGGCAGGATTGGAGCCGACGAACCGGAGTTACGCTGGATACCACACAGCGCAGTATGGGATTTGATCGTTCTGATTTAGCCATTCTCGCAGCAATCAACCACGTGGGTATCGCCATGGGGAGAAAAAAACTGGTAGCGCGTCGTCTGGCAAATCAGGAGTTGATTATGCCCTTCCCAGGGATGGAAGTGGTATGCGAACAGCGCTATTACATTTCGACGTTATCAGAACGCCAGTGGCCAAAAATTAACGTTTTTATCCAATGGTTAAAGAAAATGGCCGATAAATCATAAAAACTGCCCGTTATCAGCCGTATTACTCTAAATCTCTGTTAATCAGCTTTTTTTACGAACTCTGATTTCAACTTCATCGGACCAAAGCCATCGATTTTACAATCAATATTATGATCGCCTTCAACTAAACGGATGCTTTTTACTTTGGTACCGATTTTCAGAGTTGAAGAGCTGCCTTTCACTTTCAAATCTTTAATGACGGTTACCGCATCGCCATCTGCCAACAAATTACCGTTGGCATCGCGCACAACCAGGCCTTCTTCATCCTCAGCCACATTGCCATTTTCAGACCATTCATGGCCGCACTCAGGGCAGTTAAGCTGCTCACCGTTCTGCCAGGTAAATTCGGAACTACACTTTGGACAATTAGGTAATGCTGTCACGATAACCCCTTAATACTAAATAGAATAAATTTTAAAATACGTTAAATTAAAGGCTATGACCTTTGTAAGCCTGTATTTTACACTTTTTATCCTATCGGAGACCAGCAAACTCACGAATAAACATGAATAAGAGTACGGATATACATATTACCTTGGAGCTAAATAGATAAAAATGGGTCGCCGAAGCGACCCACAAATAGTCAATAAAACCTTCGTCAATACGTAATGAATAGCCCAATATTCAACGTGTTAACCGATAGCAATAAGCTTAATAGCCTTGGCGCGCGCGGCCAACCGCCTCGCCTAACTGCCAAACGGCCATCGCATAATGAGTGCTATGGTTATAACGAGTAATGGTGTAGAAATTGGGTAATCCATACCAGTATTGATAGCCGGTGCCAACATCAAGGCGCAGCAGGCTGGCCTCCTGATAGCCATCGAGAGAATCCCTTGGCTGTAGCCCCGCTGCGGCTAAAGTAGCAACGGAATATCGGGTTTTAAATCCATTATCTAGCCCAGGAGCCTGCCCGATAGCCTGAACGGCAACTTTGCCACCTTTCTGCCAGCCGTGGGCTTTAAAATAGTTGGCCACGCTACCGATGGCGTCAACGGGATCCCAAAGATTGGTATGGCCATTTTCATCAAAATCAACCGCATAGCTCTTGAAAGATGACGGCATAAACTGACCGTAACCCATGGCTCCGGCGTAAGACCCTTTCAGGGAAAGCGGATCGTTACCCTCTTTACGCGCCATTAGCAGGAAGGTTTCCAGCTCGCCGCTAAAGAATTCTGCGCGGCGCGGATAACTGAATGACAACGTAGCCAAAGCATCAATAATGCGGGTTTTACCCATTACGCGACCCCAGCGGGTTTCCACCCCGATAATGCCAACAATGATCTCTGGAGGAACGCCGTAAACTTCATAAGCTCGCTGCAACGCATCTTGATATTGATTCCAGAAAGCTATGCCATTTTGTAGGTTATCCGGTGTAATAAACTGGTTGCGATAGCGATTCCAAGCACCATTAGGGCCAGACGGTGGCCGGCTGGTGGGTGCCTGTTTATCCATCAAACGAATAACCCAATCCAATTGTTGAGCTTGAGCTAATACATCATGTAATTGCTGACGGTCAAAATCATGTTCTCGCACCATTTTATCGACAAAACGGTTTGCCGCCGGGTTAGTCGCGAAATCACCACTTAGCATATGACCTGTATGCGCTGGTTCCAGAAGAAAACCTTCCTTCTGAGATGCCGTGGCTAAAGGTGTCGGTTGATTGCTACAGGCGGTCAGCAAAGTAAGCATAGGTAAAATAGCAGCCCAATAACGCATCGGTTATCCACACAGTCATATAAGAAAAAGTGATCGCTATGGTAAGACATTGTTCGCCGCGAACAAACAGGAATCATATGGGTATCAGCCAATCATGAATGAAATTATGTTATCAGCTTCAGATAAACCTGACTAAGCCACAAAATATGAACATAACTGCCAAGATGCGGGCTAACGTGAAGATCAAAATATTCCGTTGAAAGAACTAAATTCTGAGCAGCGCCCGCAGAAGCGCTCTCTATTCATTAACTATACTTGTGTTATCTCTTGCTGCGACCAAAATATTATGCTGAAACCAAGCTTTTCTCCCGAGTCATCCAAACAGGTTTGGGAAATCGTATATGGTTATCAATTAGCCCACGTGCTCAGGTTACGGCCAAACTAAATGTTGCAGAATGACTCTTTTAATATCCTAAAAGCGTTGTCGAACCGGCAAAATAACCGGAGTGAAATCAGAATATTCATATCGATGATTAAGGCTGCTGGCTGCCGGAGGCATTTTCTGGGAAGTTAACGGGAATATGATGAGCGAGAAAATTTTTTAATTTATCCCAGCGGCGGATTTAGATAAAAATACTATTGGCAACATTAAACCTTTTCTGCTGGCAATGATGGGAGAATTATCCTTTGTTTTCTCTTCGTTTCAATAAGGTATAACCGAGAGAAAAGTAACCTGGAACCACATTATCAATTAGACATATGGTAACACTACGACCTGTATCCCGAGCAGGCAGAGAAATTTAATAATGATATGGCTGACCTGACCCAACATTTCGTTCAGAAAGTAACTCCAGTCTATAATTTTAACGATTACAATAGAATTATAGATAGCGGAGACGGCAATGGAGCATTAATGTTAACCATCCTGGCAACTAACATGAATCCCGTCGGGCTTATTTTTTTATAGTCCTTCTGTAGCTGAGAAAATCGCGAAAATCATCAGACACAAAAATATGGCTTCCCAATGCACGATTGGCGCTGGAAATTTCTTTGAGTCTATTCCATCAGGCCATGGCTTCTATTTGCTGAAATATATTCTGCACGATTGGAACGGTGAAGAATGCATACAGATTCTACGCAATTGCTCTAGTGCTATGGGGAAAGGGATTAAAAATCATATTTGTAGCAGCCATTTTTCCAGTAGGAAATATCTATCATGCTGGTAAACATAGCGATATCACCACGCTATCCTGTACCCAAGGGCGCGAACGCTCCAAAGCCGTGCTCTGAGTTATATTCCCCCCGGTAGGCTTAAAAATAAATATAGAAATTGAGTTACCGATACAGAAAACCAACCTGACCGAAGGGGGAAAACAACCTGCCTTAAAAAACAAAAAAACCATAATAATCATGCAATTGCAATATATCCCCGTATCTTAGAGAGCAGCAATTTTTCGGATAGAGAACAACCTGTAAAATCGGGCCACCATTTCTTTATTTCATTCATTCAGCATCAGCCATAAAATCTCATCTCAAGCTGCCCACCACAAACAAATCCTGCTTATCACATTGATAAATATAACTTTTTAAAGGCATTAATTTCAAGATTCTAATTGTCGTGATCAGAATAACTTCAACAATGACAACTTAATTGTTGCCTAATTATTATTAATTAAAATAAAAAATTATATAAAAATATTACTATATGACTTTTTAATATATTAGTGGGCAACATGGATTATATCTTATTATCTACATTACTAATTTTAATGTTCAAATCTCAGAATTTCATCGTAACGAAAGCTATAGCACTTTCGTTATGTGTAATAATATTCGGATTCTGGTTTGTTTGTGACCGATTTACTGGCAACGGTGTAACTGACTCCGTTTATTACCATTTGCTTAGCGGTGTAAAAGGAACATCTTTAAATGATATAAAGTCAAACATTGCCTTTGCTATTTTATTTTCTTTTACTCCTATAGCCATAATTACATTTGCAATAATTTCAAAGAAAAGAAAAATAACAAGACGTAGATTATTTGATGTCGCGTTTGCTTTTGGAACATTACTCTTTATCACAAACTCTACATCTGCGAAAAATGTAATATCCTCATTAAAAAACCTTAATTATGGGGATAGTGAATTCGCTACATCATATTATAAAAAGCCCAATGCAGAATTAAGAAATAAATACAACTTTGTATTTATTTACGCTGAAAGCTTAGAACATACATTTAGAAACCTTGATGGTATTAATTATCTACCTGAGATTACAAAAATAGCCAATGAATCGCTAGATTTCACCGATATCCGGCAACATGAAGGTAGCGGCTGGACAATGGCGGGTTTAGTAAATACTCAATGTGGCATCCCATTCACACTGCCTCAAGGTAATTCTGCTTCATCAATGTCAAAGTTTCTTAGCTCAGCAAGCTGCATAGGTGAATATCTTCAAAGCAAAGGATATACTAATGAGTTTATTCGCGGGAGTGATAAGGAATTCGCAGGTGGCGATAAATTCCTGAGTCAGCATGGTTGGAACAACATATTTGATAAAGAATATTTCGTAGAGAACGGGCTTGCAGACGAAACACTCATGAATGGCTGGGGAGTTCATGACGATATACTTATTGAACATGCTTACAATGAGTTTGAAAGGCTCTCAGCCGAAAAACAGAATTTCATGTTGTCATTCTTAACAGTAAATACCCATGCTCCGTCAGGGCAATTTTTGCCTGTATGTGATGGGAAAATCTCTGAAAATATAACTGAACCCATGTTAAAAGCAGTATCTTGCTCTGATTATTTACTAAGCCAATTTATAAAAAGAGTTATGTCATCCCAGTATGCCGACAAAACTATTATTGTTTTGGTTTCAGATCATTACATGATGGCTAATGATATTAGCCATATATTGAACAGACATGATAGCGATAGAAGAAATAATTTTATTATAATTAAAAAAGATATCTCTGGAAGAAAAATCACTAACCAGGGCACATTGCTAGATGTATGGCCAACTATCCTTGCCGTGTCTGGTGAAAAAAACACTGATGTAGGTTTTGGTCGGAACCTATTAAAAAAAGAACGAAGTGAGATTAATCAATATCATGATGAGAACAATAATATAAATCCATTTCTTGCATATTCAGCAAATATGTGGGCCTATCCTAATATAGATAGTAGTATTTCCTCTGATGGAAATGTGATTAATATATCAAACAGCTCATTCAAACTGCCAATGTTGGCTAGTCTGGATAATAAAAATAACATTAAAAGTGTTTATTTTAATACATTTGCTCTCGATGTAATCGATGCGGTAAAAGAAAATAGTAAACTTATGTATGTGACTCAATGTGAGGCAGTCAATAACATTAAAAATAAAGTATGTCTGTATACCCTATCAGATAAAAATATTAAGAAGAAAATCATTAGCTATGATGGCTCCATTAAGTTAGAAGAAAAACCGCAAAAGTCCATTATATTTAATAACGAATTCATTGGTGTTTCGGTCAGCTCATCGGGAGAATCCGGTATAAAATATGAAAAATTACCTACACCTATACTTCGTGGTGTTACATTCTTTGCTTACGACAAAAATTCAAAAAAAATAGTAGAAAATATAAATTATGATACATGTGAGAACGAATCACTTGATGATCAAAGAATAAATTTATTGCAAGAAAAGTACGATACTATTATTTATTCGTCAAATGACTCTGCATTTTGCAATAGCCGTATCCCGTTAAGTAAAATATCTGACATAACGAATAATCGCGATATAGAGAACGTAGGATTTAGGCAACAATTTGGCGGGGTTATGCATAATGGTAAAGCAAATACTGTGATAGCCAAACCCGGTGAGCGATTAGACTTTTTTATTAACAAAAAAACATCTGAACTCATCTCATTATGTGAGATATTTGATGATTGTAAGATATAATTCTAAATAGCATTTTTCCCATTACCGTAAGAAAGAAGTCTTTCTACTCTATGTTAGATAGACTTCTCTCTACAGGAGTACGCGCCGTGTTCAGTTATCCAGCCAGTTACCTTTTTGATGAAACCAGCGGCGAATATCAAATTCATTTTCGCGATTTTCCTGAAGTACAGTCCGTTACCTATTCTATTGAGGATGTAGAGCTAGAAGCTCAAGATAGTCTTAAAACCGCGATTGCGGTGGAAATGGAAGAAAGACGCTCTATTCCCGCGCCATCAATGCCAGAAGACAATGAATTTTCGGTACATTTACCGATATTGGTCACATTAAAAGCCGAGTTACATAACGGAATGATCGCCAGCGGCACTCGCAAAGCCGATCTAGCGCGGAAACTTGGCCTGAATGCTGCTCAGATGGAGCGTTTGTTAGACGTGGACTACGCATCTAAAGTCGAGGCACTGGAGCAGGCTTTGTATTTGCTGGGCTACGAAGCCCATGTGGTAGTCAGAAAAATTGAATCTATAGAGTGATTGAAAAGAAAGAAGGTAACAATTTGTTATTTATCTAAAATTTAAAAAATCGTTATTTCCATCACGTTTCAGATAAATAACCTTAATAAATTGTGTAAAAATCCTATAACTGTGATCGGGTGCATAAAAATACAGTATTGATATCTCCCTAGTTATGGGATTACATTAGCGCGATCCTGCCGTAGTCAAAGTGACAGACCGGCATTTTAGATAGATCCGAGCGAGTGAGCTGTCTTGGTAACCATACGGCTTCAACTAGGCTGGGGCGATACTTATCTACTTTTCAGACTCTGCACAACAAGTTGGATCATTGCTGGCGAGGTAGCTCCAAGGGGAGTTGTTCAGTGAAATATTTCTTTATGGGTATCTCTTTCATGTTGGTGGTTTGGATTGGCACCTTCATGTTAATGGTAGAGTAACCCCGCCGCCTTTTGCGGCATATAAGGGCGCATCCGCGCCCTTTGTCATTTTATTTTCCCGGCATCATTCTACGTAGCGTGTCATCACGCCGAATATAGTGATGATATAGCGCCGCCAGCGTATGCAGTCCGATAACAAAATATCCCAGAGTAGCAATAAGCTCATGGGCCTGTTTAATTAACGATCTGGCCTGAGAATTAGGCATAACCCACTGTGGCACTTGCCAGCCCAGTAAATACCAGGTTTTGCCGCCGTAGGCCTGAGCCAGCACGCCTAATATCGGTAACGACAAAAACATCAGGTATATCAGCCAATGTAATGCATGGGCGCTAACAGCCTGCCACTTTGGTAATGACGGAGTAACAACCGGAGAAGAGTTACGTTGGCGTAGCCAAAGCCGCAATAACATCAATACCCAGACACTAAGGCCAAAATTAAAGTGCAGATTCTTTACTAGCGTCCGATCTTCATCAGGAACGACGTCGCTGAGCAATATCGCTGAATAGGTCAAAATCACCATTAATAGCGTTAGCCAGTGCAGAGTAATTTGAGACAGAGAATAGCGATTCTTCATTGTGATGCTCCACAAAAGTCTTACGTCAAAAACTATTTAGCTAAGAGTATGGCGCAATTTTGATGAAGCTAACCTTAAGAGGCTCATTCAGCTTATTGAAAAAGCTATATTTGCAGCAAGAAACACTAACCGGGTAATAAAATCAGCCCGGCTAGTGAGTGGCTAATCTTATTCGCCGTTGGCCAGTTTAGTCGGTTTAATTAAGCCATCAACGCGAAACATACTTTTAATCCCGCGTACCGCCTGCCGGATGCGATCCTGATTCTCGATTAGCGCGAAACGCACGTGGGTATCGCCATAATCACCAAAGCCAATTCCCGGAGAAACGCAGACTTTCGCTTCCGACAACAAGCGCTTGGCAAACTCAAGCGAACCTAGATGCGCATAAGGCTCAGGAATTTTCGCCCAAACGTACATTGACGCTTTCGGATTTTCTACCATCCAGCCAGCTTCATGCAGGCCTTTTACCAATGCATTACGGCGCTGACGGTACTGTTCGGCAATGTCCTTCACACACTGCTGATCCCCTTCCAGGGCAGCAATGGCAGCTACCTGCAACGGAGTAAAAGTACCGTAATCGTGGTAACTTTTGATTCGCGCCAGCGCACTGACCAATTCGGGATTTCCGACCATAAAGCCAATGCGCCAACCGGCCATGTTATAGCTTTTCGATAGGGTGAAAAATTCTACCGCAATGTCTTTTGCACCCGGTACTTGCATGATCGAAGGGGCCTTCCAGCCGTCATAAACAATATCTGCATAGGCTAAATCATGCACCACCAGCACATCATACTGTTTGGCTAACCCAACCACTCGCTCAAAAAAGTCCAGTTCGACGCACTGTGCCGTGGGATTTGATGGGAAGCCTAAAATCATCATTTTAGGCTTAGGAATGGTTTCACGAATCGCCCTTTCTAATTCACCGAAGAAATCAATACCCTCTGTCAGTGGAACTGAGCGCACCTGCGCGCCCGCAATCACTGCGCCATAAATATGAATGGGATAGCTTGGATTCGGTACCAAAACGGTATCACCGTGATCCAACGTTGCCAGCATCAAATGCGCCAACCCTTCTTTAGAACCAATGGTCACGATAGCTTCACTTTCCGGATCGATATCAACCTGATAACGATCGGCGTACCAACGAGAAATGGCGCGACGCAAACGCGGAATACCGCGCGAAGTGGAATAGCCGTGAGTATCTTCACGTTGAGCAACGCTACACATTTTTTCTACAATATGCGGCGGCGTTGGCCCATCCGGATTACCCATACTGAAATCAATAATGTCTTCGCCACGGCGGCGCGCAGCCATCTTTAGCTCAGAAGTAATATTAAAAACATAGGGTGGGAGGCGATCAATGCGGGTAAAACGACGTTTGGATGGTAATTCAGCCATAATTTCCTCGAGGATACGTTAGCGCCCGGACCGTCCGAGCGACGCAGACCATCACGGGTCTTTTAAGAACATATCGCAGCGCTGAAATACTGTCGAGAGGCTAACGAAATTATTTTACCTCAAAGTAACAACGCATTTTTTCTCGCGGCAAACTCATCGGCCAGCAATCCCAGTACCCAGTCATCGCACCATTTCCCACTGAGGCTGAAATTGTCTCTTAAGGTTCCTTCCAGTTGAAAACCACAGCGCTCCAGCAAGGCGCGGGAAGGCTGATTACCTACCGTTACCGTCGCTTTCACTTTATGAAACTGACATTGCTGAAAAGCAAATTCCAGCACCGCCACCAGCGATTCCTGACCATAACCTTTGCCGGTAAATTCAGGTAATAAGCCATAGCCGACCTCCGCTTGCTGAAAAGGCTGCCATTCCGGTAAAAATCCCGTGATACCAACAGGTTGCCCCGATGCTTTTTCGCGAATAACCAAACACAGCCAATGGTCTGAAGTCCTGTCCCAAGGCTGCACGCGAACAGCAAAACGCGTCTGAATGGTGACGAGATCCTGCGGATCGGAAATATAGCGAATCACCTCCGGGTCCTGATATAGCCGTGAAAAAAGTGGCCAATCCTGTTCTGTCATCGTGCTCAACGTTAATCGTTCGGTAGCGATATGAATCATTATTTTCTCAACTGTTTGGTCGGGATAAATCACAAAATAAAGGGGAGATTTTTTCCTAACATCATCCCTTTATTCTTCTCTATTTTGCCGAAATAATAGCCACATGAATTTAACAAATGTAGAACATCTCGGTGGCTTTATTTTTCCCAGATTTACCTATTGCCCCGTTTCCCCTGTCTCAGTACGTCGGAGAGATAAAATATGTCTTCATTACAAATAGATGATATTCCAGCGGCAATCAAGCTAGTCAAACGTCAGCTACGCCAGGATTTACCTGATTATCAGCAAGTTTTTCTCGCCGTTGAGGAAAACATTCGTCAACAGGTAAACACTATTCGTCAAAGTTTAGCTGCGGGCGAAAACCCGGTGCCGCGCTTACACGCTGACGATATCATCCATAACCGCGTGACCGAGCAACAAAAAAAACTGATAAAACAGCGGGGAACCTGCGCCATTCACGGTGTATTCCCACGAGAAAAAGCCGAGAATTGGAATCGGGAAATCGGCCAGTATTTAGAGCGAAACAACTTTGTTGAGCGTTTGAAAAACGCCGCCGAAGACAATTATTTCGGCACTTTAGCGGCCAATAAGCCGCAGATTTATGGGATCTATTGGTCCAAACCTCAGGTGGAAGCCCGACAGGATCATCGGATGCAGGCGGTTCAGGTGTTTCTCAATAACCTATGGCACAGCGAAAGTAACGGCAAACATCACTTTGATCCTGACCGCGTAGTCACTTACGCCGACCGCACCCGCCGCCGGCCGCCGCATTCATCTTCACTGGGCTTATCGCCTCACGTTGACGGCGGCTCCATTGAGCGCTGGCTGGATGAAAATTTCCGCCACGTTTACCGCCACGTATTTTCCGGCGAATGGCAAAAATATGATCCTTTCGCCGCAGAAGGCAGACCGGAAGTACGTGAGCTTCCATCGCCGGCAGTGTGCTCTATGTTCCGAACCTTTCAGGGGTGGACGGCGTTAACCCCGCAGCGAACCCATGCAGGCACGCTGAATGTCATCCCGATTGCCAACGCCATGGCCTACATTCTGCTGCGCGCGTTACAAGATGATGTCGCAGAAGATGACTTATGCGGTGCAATGCCGGGTCGAGCGCTTTCAGCATCGGAACAATGGCATCCTCTTTTACTCGAAGCCATTTCCCCTATTCCCGATCTAGAGGCTGGTGATACGGTGTTCTGGCATTGCGACGTTATTCACTCAGTGGAAAATGAACACAACGGTGAATTTGACAGTAATGTGATGTATATCGCTGCGGCTCCCTGGTGTGAGAAAAATGCCACTTATTTACCGCGTCAACTGGCCAGCTTTATCGACGGTAAATCGCCACCGGATTTCGCCGCTGATGATTTTGAAGTCGATTTCATCGGCAGAGCCACGGTTGAAGATTTGACGCCATTAGGAAAACAACAGCTCTGCTTCGAACAATAATCCTCCCGCCAGATAATGATCAGTCGGAAGACTCGTTTTTCCGACTGAATTGCTTCAGTTCTGCTGCGGTAAAAAACACGGTTAAAGTAGCGATAAAAGCCGTTTTTCCTTATAGTGAGCCGATATTCACCCGCAAACGAGCCTGTTGTGCACCAAATATTTGAAATGTTGCTGGCGGTTTTTGATCGCGCCGCGCTAATGTTGATCTGCCTGTTTTTCCTGACCCGCACCCGCCTGTTCCGTCAGCTACTACAAAAAGAGAAACACACGCCGCTGGAACTGCTCGCGGTAACCGCTATTTTCTCTCTGTTCGCCATCTTTGGTACCTACTCAGGTATTAACGTCGAAGGATCGCTAGTTAACGTTCGGGTTATTGCCGTAATGTCTGGCGGTATTCTATTTGGCCCCTGGGTCGGGATCATCACCGGTATTATTGCCGGTAGCCATCGCTATTTAATTGATATCGATGGCATTACTTCTGTTCCCTGTCTTATCACCAGTATTATTGCCGGGTTAATGTCTGGTTATATCAATTTGAAGGTGAAAAAAGAACGCCAATGGAGCATCGGTATTCTCGGCGGCATGATCTGCGAATCGCTCACTATGCTTTTGGTTGTGGTATGGGCCAAACCGACGGCGCTGGGTATCGATATTGTATCGAAAATCGCGATTCCGATGATTTTAGGCGCAGTGTGTATCGGCCTGATTGTGTTGCTGGTACAAAGCGTTGAGGATGAAAAAGAGGTGATTGCCGCTCGGCAGGCGAAACTGGCTTTGGATATCGCCAATAAAACGCTGCCCTACTTCCGAAATATCAACGGAGAATCACTGAGCACCGTGTGTGAAATTATCCGCACCGATATAAAAGCAGATGCGGTAGCCATTACCAATACTCACAATATTCTGGCCTACGTTGGCGTCGGTGCCGAGACCTATGATATTGGACACGAAATTATCAGCGATATCACTAAGGAGAGCATTCAGCGTGGCAAAATTACTATTCGTAATAACGATGAGGTTCACCGTACGCCGCAAATTCATTCGCTGATTATCATCCCTCTGTGGGAAAAAGGCGAAGTAACCGGATCGCTAAAAATTTATTACTGCCATGCTCATAAAATTACCTATTCACTGAAAGTGATGGCGGTCGGCCTATCGCAAATTATCTCTACGCAAATGGAAGTCTCACGTATTGAACAGCTGAAGGAAATGGCAAATAAAGCAGAAATGCGCGCATTGCAAAGTAAAATCAATCCTCACTTCCTGTTTAATGCGCTGAATGCTATCTCCTCCTCGATTCGGATCAATCCAGATACCGCTCGACAGTTGATCATCAATCTGTCTCGTTATTTGCGTTATAACCTCGAACTGAATGACGAACAGATAGATATTCGCAAAGAGCTACATCAGATACAGGATTATATTGCTATTGAACAGGCTCGTTTCGGCAGCAAACTGACGGTTATTTATGATATCGACGATGATATTTCACTGCGAATTCCCAGCCTGTTAATTCAACCTCTGGTGGAAAACGCCATTGTGCATGGAATTCAGCCTTGCAAAGGCAAAGGCGTAGTCGTTATTGCAGTGAAAGATCATGGAGATCAAATTAAAATTTCAGTTAAAGACACCGGTAATGGCATTAATCAGGAGACCATAGACAGGGTGGCCAATAATGAAATGCCAGGTAACAAAATAGGCCTACTGAATGTGCATCACCGTGTGCAATTGTTATACGGTGCAGGCTTACAAATTCGACGTTTAGAGCCAGGCACCGAGATTTCATTCTTTATCAGCAAAAATGGCGGAAAAGTTCATGCATAATTCAACTTCACCGCCAGTCTACCCGGAGCAATATTCATGAAAGCCATTATTGTGGAAGATGAGTTTCTTGCTCAGGAAGAACTGAGCTATCTCATTCGCCAGCACAGTGGTATCACCATAGATGCAACCTTTGATGACGGATTAGATGTATTAAAATATCTCCAAAATCATCAGGTTGATGCTATTTTTCTGGACATAAATATTCCGTCGTTGGATGGCGTGCTGCTGGCACAAAATATCAGCAAATTTACCCATAAACCGCATATTATCTTTATCACTGCCTATAAAGAGCACGCGGTGGAAGCTTTTGAAATAGAAGCATTTGATTATATTCTCAAGCCATATCACGAATCCCGAATTGTCACCATGCTGCAAAAACTGGAAGCGCTGCATAAGCGTAACCGTCAGGAAAACGAGCAACCCACCGGTCTGGCACCGCGCAGCGCTCATACCATCAATCTGATGAAAGACGAACGCATCATAGTGACGGATATCAACGATATTTATTACGCCGCAGCGCAGGAAAAAGTGACTCTGGTTTACACCCGCCGGGAAGAGTTCATCATGCCGATGAATATCACTGAATTCTTCAGCCGACTGCCAGAGGAGTACTTCTTCCGCTGCCACCGTTCTTACTGCGTTAACCTGTCCAAAATTCGCGAAATCGTGCCCTGGTTTAACAATACTTACATCCTGCGTCTCAGTGATTTGGATTTTGAAGTGCCCGTCAGCCGCAGCAAGGTAAAAGAGTTCAGGCAGTTGATGCGCCTATAGATGCATTTCATTCCGTGCTGAATGCAGCTCATTCCTCATTTGATCTTTCATGGTAAACCCGCCCGTATACTGGCTTCATTGGGCGGGCTGATAGTGACTTAACATCCAAATCCTTCGTCAACCATCAGCTCGTAATTTTATGGCAGACCGAATTATTCGGGCCAGGTTGTATTGATGTTAAGGAGTCCGGCATGAGCAGCAAACCGGTAAATCGTTGGCTAATCGTTGTAGGTACTATCATTGTCCAAATGGGTTTGGGCACTATTTATACATGGAGCCTATTCAACCAGCCGCTGGGTGAAAAATTCAGTTGGTCACTCGGCGCAGTTGCCACCACCTTTTCAATCACCAGTTTCTCTTTGGCTATTGCCACGCTATTTGCAGGTCGCTTGCAGGAACGTTTCGGCATTCGCAATCTGACTTTGATATCCGGCCTGATTCTGGGTTTGGGGCTGATAGCCAGCTCCTTCGCCACTTCCCTTGGCATGATTTATCTTCTGGCTGGTGTCGTCGTCGGTTTTGCCGATGGCACCGCATATATCACAACACTTTCTAATCTAATTAAATGGTTCCCTGAGCGTAAGGGCCTGATAGCCGGTATTTCCGTTGGCGCATTCGGTACCGGTAGCCTGCTATTCAAATACGTCAATGCCAGCCTGATTGCCAATCAGGGCGTCTCTCTGGCCTTCTTCTACTGGGGTCTTATCGTGATGGCTCTGGTCGGCGTAGGCTCCCTGTTGCTGAAAGAAAAAGTCAGCGCTCCACAACCAACCAATATGCAGCAAGCCAGCCAGAATGGCCGTGATTTCAGCGTAAAAGAAATGCTGGCAGTGAAAGAATCTTATTTCCTGTTCATCATCTTCTTCACCGCATGTATGAGTGGATTGTATCTGATTGGTATCGTGAAGGATTTGGGCGTCGAATTAGCGGGAATGGATTTAGCCACCGCGGCTAATACCGTATCTGCCATCGCTATTTTCAACACCGCTGGCCGCATTATTCTGGGCGCGCTGTCTGATAAAGTCGGGCGTATGCGAGTGATTACCTTCACTTTGTTAGTCACTACGCTGGCAGTTTGTGTTCTAAGCTTCGTTCCTTTGACTCACGCCCTCTTCTTCCTGTGCGTAGGTGCCATTGCCTTCTGTTTCGGCGGCAACATCACCGTATTCCCGGCCATTGTCGGTGACTTCTTCGGACTGAAAAACCACAGTAAAAACTATGGCATTATCTACCAAGGCTTTGGTTTAGGGGCGCTGGCGGGTTCATTTATCGCCGCCCGTCTGGGTGGATTCCACGCCACCTTTATCGTGATTGCCGTGATGTCAGTGCTTTCCCTACTGTTAACTCTCATTATCAAACCACCGAAAGGTTCGGCAAAACAGATGGAAGAGCCAAAAGAAGAACCGACGGGTATTACCGCCAGCAGCCATGCTTAATAGGTTGATAAAAATTAAGTGAGACCAAATCAATGCCTACCAATACTTGGCGAAAAGCCTAAGAGTTGGTAGGCATTTGGGTTTATCAGAATCAGAGCGTTGATCAGTGACAAGCTTAGTAAGGTAATAATCTCGCTTTTTTATTTTGCTCAACTTCGCTAAGTTTAACGTGATAAGTACCCATATTATTTTGCGTAATAGACGTCACTTTGAAATTTGCTAATGGCGAATACAATACTTCGTGCTCGTTATTCTCGAATGCTAAACCACCGGATACAAAAATGCCCCTACCACTGTTGCCCTTAACTTCAAACATCACTCTTTCACTATCCTGGCTACGGTTGGCAAAATCTTGTGCGACCTTTTTATCACCGGAGGTAGAAAAGAACTGCCCTAGTGAATAAGTAGTGGTTTGATTTTGAGTTTTATCACTATTGAATTGGCTAATTAATTTATTAATCCCTGCGCTGGTTATTCCTTGTCCACGATGCGTAATAATATTTTTGCTAGTTGGCGTATACCACGCTTTGGCTCCAGTTTTGACTAATTGAGCCAAATCCGAACAATTAAATTTGAGTGTAGTTTTAAGATTTTTGTTGCCTCGGCCGAAGATATTATCACCATGCACTCTTTCATACTCGGCAATGACTTTACTACCGCTTAGACTACCGGGCGAGCGCCCTTGGCCGAACTGGTAGCGAGCCTCAACATTTAAAGCCTTACAGCCTGCATTACTTTGATAAACCATAGAAAAGTCATTACGGATTTTTTGATTAGCTTCATCGGCTTTTCTTACCTTAGCCTCAGCCGCAACAATTTGTTGTAATTGTTGATCTACCCGATGCTTCTTATCATTGACTCCTTCAAGTTTGGCCTCCTGTAATCCTTTATTCTCTTCCAGCCCAAGCAGCGCACTTTTTATAATATTAATTTTTTGGTTAAGCTTAGAGATACCATCAGCAGCAGAGACTTCGCATCCCTCCGCGCCAAAATATTTAGCGGCTTCTTGTCGCTCAGCTTGATAACGGCTACCAGAAACAAAGTTTTTCAAAAAATTGCTACCTTGGCCGAACTTTACACTGCCGTTTTTCAAGCGCACATTCACATCATCGCCATGCTTGTTTGAAATACCCGTGAGGCTTTTTAGCAGGATATTGTTACTCCTAATCGCCCTTTTCCCCTCATTAATCTGCACTTTAATAGTAGACAACTCATTTTTAATTTTCTTCACTTCCTGACCTAACGTTTCTATCCTTTTATATAAGTTATTTTTTGTCGGGAGATTCATTAGAGGGGAGGAGCTGCTGGTATTTATGTTACTTATTGTCATGGATAAAGTTCCTGTTATTAATGCCAGCAACTAGACCGGCAGCTGCAAAAAATTTTACAGTTACCGTCATTATCCAAAATATGGCTAAACAGAACTTTAAAAAAAACGCCTTATTAACCTTTCAAATAATAGGCGTTTGTTAATGTAACTACAGTTCCATACCTAATGTCTGGCGCAAATAGGCACCGGCGCCTAGCAAGCCCGGCTGTTGATGGGTGATCATATAAACCGGTATATCGACGAGAAAATCTTTAAAGCGCCCCTTATCTTCAAACGCTCCGCGGAATCCCGACGCTTTAAAGAACTCCATAAAACGTGGAACTATGCCTCCGGCAATATAAACGCCGCCAAAGGTGCTGAGATTCAGCGCCAGATTGCCGCCAAAACGTCCCATAATCACGCAAAATAGCGACAGCGCCCGGCGACAATCGGTACAGCTATCTGCCAGCGCTCGTTCGGTGACATCCTTCGGAGCCAGATTTTCCGGCACACGATGGTCAGAAATCACGATTCCGCGATATAAATTCACCAAACCCGGCCCGGAAAGCACGCGTTCAACGGAAACATGCCCTAATTCCTTCCGCAATACCGCCAAAATGCAATCTTCTTCTTCGCTGTTTGGCGCAAAATCCACATGGCCGCCTTCTCCCGGCAGGCTCAACCAACGGCGATCGACATGAACCAAATGAGCCACACCTAAGCCTGTTCCCGCGCCGTATACCGCTACCGGTTTGCCCGGCTGCTTATCTTTGCCACCGAACTGGATAACATCCTGCGGTGAAAGCATAGGTATCGCCATTGATACCGCAGTAAAATCATTGATAATTTCCAGCTTACTCAGATCAAGATTTCTTTGCATTTCGGCAATGGAAAACGCCCAGGTATGATTTGTCATGGCCACCCAATCACCGGTAATCGGGCAAGCAATGGCAAGACAGGCGTCTTCTACCGCAACATTATGCTCCGCCAGATACTGGCGGATAACTTCTTCGAGACTGTCAAATTCAAGCCCTGAATAGGTTTTCGCCTGAGATATTTCGCCCGTTGCTACAGCGCACAGCGCCAAACGGGCATTAGTCCCGCCAACATCACCCACCAAAGCATAGGTCGTCATCAAATACTTCTCCGTTAAATGGATATTTAACTAATTGAGTTAACTGCACCTACTGTAAAATCACGGCAGAAAAACAACAATCACCACGGGCTAAACACCGCGTCTTTAGCGATACGGATCACAAAAAAACGTTTCAGCATGGAGAAACACCGCATAATTTCGCATTTGCTTCCCGCATTTTACGCCCCTTAATCCTGACCGTTACTCTGACACGCAGCCGTTTTTTCTTTTGCCTGATGACGAGAAGCAATCACTCGCGCTCTCAGCGTGTCGTAAAGCCAGTTATATGCCATGGTGTAAGGTAGGAAAAACAGGAAGAAGCCGATCTCCAGCATAAAAGCCTGTCCCCAGGAAATCCCCAGCAGCCAGGCCGCAATAGGCACGCCGATCAATACAAACCCGGCCTCAAAACCAAAAGCGTGCCAGATACGCACCGCCAGCGTCTTTGCTACGCGGCTCACAGGCCAGATTCGGTCAAAGATACTGTTATAGATGATGTTCCACAGCATGGCGACCGTCGATAGCATTACCGCTAATGTCCCGATTTGCAGAACCGAACGGTTTAATAACCAAGCGCCCAGCGGCGCACAAATGCCGACGGCGATAACTTCGAACCCCACGGCGTGAATAATACGTTCAACGAATGATTTACGATTAGCTTGCATAAAATCGACCTGTTTTTTTGATGAATTAAAAACTACCGAGTGATTATCATCGCTTTTTGGGATAGATTAAAAATAGAAGCCATCGATTAAGTAGATAGATAATGCACTATTCACCGGAAGCGTTAATTGCATTCGTCGAAGCCGCATCTCAGGGATCTTTTTCTGCTGCCGCTCGTAAACTGCGTAAAAGTCAGTCCACCATCAGCACTGCAATTGCCAATTTGGAAGCAGATTTGGGGTTAGTCTTGTTCGATCGGCAAGCACGCCAGCCGGTGCTCACGGCTCACGGGCGTCGCGTTCTGGCGCAGGTTCAGGAAATTTTGGCTGCCAGCGAGCGTTTGGATCATCTTTCTATTCGCTTGGCGGATAAAGTAGAGCCTCGTCTTAGTTTTGTACTCTCAGATATATATCAACCCACTCACCACGAAGCTCTAATGCAACGTTTTGAGCAGCGCTATCCTGATATTGAATTCGAATGCATGATTGCTGAGGCCGATGATGTTATTGGGTTACTGCAAGATGGTCGCGCTCATTTGGGTATGGTTGAAGTCCAAAAAGATTACCCGCCAGATATTGGCGTCAGCCTTCTGCCAGAACAGTCCTGTATGGCGCTGTTTGTCCAACAGAATCATCCGCTAGCTCAGTGCCAACAAATCCAACCTGAACAACTGGCCACCGTGCGGCAACTGCGTCTGAACACCTATGCGCAAACAGATAAAAATACGGCTCAAGGGCCGGTTTGGTCAGCGCCAAGCTATTTAATGCTGTTAGAAATGGCGGAGCAGGGCTTTGGCTGGGCAATCCTGCCACGTTGGATGGTGAAACAATTCAGCCGTAATCAATTGGTTGAGCTCTCTGCGGTTGGTTGGCCAAAAATGATTTCTCTGGATGCGGTATGGTCGAAAAAAAACCCGCCGGGACCAGCCGGTTTCTGGCTGTTAGAACAGCTTACGGGCAGCCAATCACCACGGATATCAAGTTGAGGCGTTTCTGTTTCGCAGAGATTCCGTAACTTTCCTCAGCAGTGGTGATATATCCATCTGCGGTAGAACAACTTCGATAAATACTAGCTGCGAGTTTTGATCAGCCAATTGCAATGCTTTATGTAATTGCTCTGGCTCACTCACTTTCAGGGATATGACTTCGCTACCCGCCCCAAACGCCTGCGGTAACTGAGTCCAATTCCATGTAGATATATCGTTATAGGGTTGATTTTCGCCGTGAATAGCTCTTTCTACGGTGTAGCCATTGTTATTCAACAAGAGAATAATGGGTTTTAACCCATCCCGCAGCATTGATCCCAGTTCCTGAATGCTTAACTGAGCGGCACCGTCCCCAATCAGTAAAATGACTCGACGCTGCGGATTGCCGGTTTGCACGCCATAGGCCGCCGGCAAGCTAAATCCGATGGAGCCCCACAGCGATTGGGTAATAAATATCGCATCCTTGGGCAATCTCAGAGCTGCGGCACCAAAGCAAGCCGTACCCTGATCGGCCAGCACAATATCAAAGGGCCGCAAAAACGTCTGAATGTGATACCAAAATGTTTGCTGATCCAGATGTTGTGCTAAAGAAGGCGGCAACGGGCAATGGTAAACATCGGGCTGTATCCATTCATGCTGTAATTCCAGGCTCAGTTTTGCCAGCGCATCAATGGCTATAGTCATCGGGATTTGGCTAAATACACGCGAACCCACTTTGGCTTCGAAAGGGCAGATATCAATGCGTCTTTCCGTACAAATTTGCTGACTAAATCCGGCGGTTATGGTGTCGACAAACCATACGCCAACGGTAATAACTACATCCGCTCCTTCAATCGTTAATCTAATCCGCTCATCACTGGGTGCTGCGCTGTAAGTACCAATAAACTCTGCGCGAGATTCATCTACAATACCTTTCCCCATCAGTAATGTCGCATAGGGTAAATGAGTTTGGCTTAGCCAATTTCTTAATTGCTGGGTAGCGCCAAAGCGATCCACTAAAAAATCTGCCAATACAGCCACATGGCGAGCTGAAGCAAGTGACTCTCTCGCCGCGTCGATAAAATCCCGCAATGACTGAGATGAGTACGGCGCTTGTTGAAACGCCAGCGAATTGGGTTTGGCGTCGATCGGCATCTCTGCCACATCGGAAGGAAGTTGTAAATAAACCGGTTTGCGTTGAGCAAGCGCAGCTGCCACTACTCTATCTATTTCGCTGGCAGCGTTGGTCAACGTGAGATTGGCCTGAGCGCAGCTAACCATTTCAGCCATAGTCGAAAAGTGGCTAAAATCACCATCACCGAGAGAGTGGTGTATCAGCTCTTTCTTTTGCTGGGAGTGCTGTGCCGGCATCCCGACGATGTGGATCACCGGCAAGAATTCGGCAAAACTCCCCGCAATGCCGTTGATAGCGCTTAATTCGCCCACGCCCATGGTGGTGAGCAACGCGGCAGCAGGCTGAGTACGCGCATAACCATCTGCAGCATAGGCCGCATTGAGTTCGTTCGCACATCCCACCCAGTCAATCTGCGGGTGAGCGATGACATGATCCAAAAACTGGAGATTGTAATCCCCCGGTACGCCAAACAGGTGTTTGATTCCAATTTGCGCCAAGCGATCCAGCAAATAATCGGCAACTTTATAAACACTACTTTTCATAGCGCGCGTGATCCTTAGGAAAAAAACCAACATATAAAAAGTTCATAAGCAAAGTATTAGCTAATAATTAAATTTATCTAATGCGTTAGAATTAATAGCAATCCTGCACTGTAAATATTTCGTGACTTTATGGGCCTTGTGATCCCGCTGGCGAACCGAATGAGTGAAAAGGCTTACACTCATTTATCTGCCCTATTCCTCTTAAGGATTGTCATGGTTTACCAAGCTAACCCTATCCGCTATCAAGACATGGAGTATCGGCGCTGTGGTCACAGCGGTTTAAAACTATCGGCTATTTCTCTCGGCTTATGGCATAACTTCGGCGATGCAACACTGTTTGAAAACAGCCGAAATCTGATTCACTGTGCCTTCGATCATGGGATTACCCATTTCGATTTGGCGAATAATTACGGGCCGCCGCCAGGTTCAGCCGAAGAGAATTTTGGCCGAATCTTGCAGCAAGATCTGCAGCCTTATCGTGATGAGCTGATTATCTCCTCTAAAGCGGGTTACACCATGTGGCCCGGCCCTTATGGCGACTGGGGTTCGAAGAAGTATCTGGTGGCCAGCCTGAATCAGAGCTTGCGGCGCATGGGATTAGACTATGTGGATATTTTCTACCACCATCGACCCGATCCGCAGACGCCTTTAGAGGAGACAATGAAAGCGCTGGATTTGCTGGTACGACAGGGTAAGGCGCTGTATATCGGGCTATCCAACTACCCCGCAGAACAGGCGCAGCAGGCTTTGACTATTCTGCAAGCCCTTGGTACGCCTTGCCTGATTCATCAGCCAAAATATTCTATGTTCGAACGCTGGATCGAGGACGGTTTGCAGGATGTCCTGACAGAATTTGGCGTCGGCTCCATCGCCTTTTCACCGCTGGCGGGCGGGCTGCTGACAGATCGCTATCTCAACGGCATTCCTCAGGATTCCCGTGCTGCCAGCGGCAGTAAATTCCTTAATCCAGCGCAAATTACCGAGGAAAAACTGGCAAAAGTACGCCAACTAAACGATCTAGCAGCGGATCGCGGGCAAAAGTTATCGCAAATGGCGGTGGCTTGGGTGCTGCGTGAGGGCAAAGTGACCTCCGCGCTGATTGGCGCCAGTAAAACGGCACAAATTGAGGATGCGGTAACTGCCCTGACTAATACTCACTTTAGTGTTGAGGAGATAGCGCGTATAGAATCCATCCTGCTGTAATCGCTTTCCCACTTTACACATCACCAGAGGGCGAATTATCCGCCCTCCTTCATCTTTATGATGAACAGGCAGATAATTCCTAAAGCATTGTTTTCCAGTTTTATCTGAACGCTAGATTCTATTTATTTTATTAATATCTTAATATTGCGTGACTCACTGTCGGCTCAGTTTTTATCACAACCGACAGATAAAGAAGGAAATTATCGTGTTAAAACCCCTATTGCTGATTGTCGTGCTGGCTACATTACCTTTGGCACAGCAGGCGCAGGCCGTCAGTATCAATCTCCTTCCTGGCGTCTCTTTACAGATCGGCGAACAGGATAGAAATGGGAACTACTGGGATGGTTATGACTGGCGCGATCGTCAATGGTGGCAAGGGCATCAGGGGCAGGATGTAGGTGAACGCAGTCGACGCGGCCATTACTGGGACGGCCATCGCTGGCGAGATAAGGACTGGTGGAAGAAAAACTACTATTACCACGATGGGCGTTATTGGAAATACGATAAGCACGCGTATAAAAAGTACAAAAAACAACAGAATAAACATCATGGTCGCCACCATCATCACGACCACGATGATTAAAAACAATACCGGCGGTATTCACTAACAATCCGCCGGTTATCCGAATTTTATTAAGCCAGACTAATGAGTAAATATAGATTTAGCCCCACCACAACCACGACGATCAGTTTCCCAATGTTCTGAACCAAACGGGAATTAACCATTTCTCCCATTAATTCCCGATTGCCAGTAAAGGACAGCAGAGGCACTAGCGCCAACGCAATGCCAAAACTCAGCAAAACCTGGCTCATCACCAATATTCGGGTTGCATCCATTCCCATCATAATCACCACAAATGATGGCAACATAGTGATACAGCGGCGTATCCAAATCGGAATATAGAAACGGACGAAGCCTTGCATCACTACCTGTCCCGCCAACGTGCCTACCACGGTAGACGACAACCCGGCGGCAACCAGACTCAGACCGAAGATTGTCGCCGCCCCGTGACCCAATAAAGGTTGCAGCGTGAGATAAGCCTGTTCAATTTCGGCGATACTGCCATAACCGTTAAAATGAAAAGCGGCTGCCGCCGTTGCCATCATGGCTAAATTCACGAAGCCTGCGATCGTCATGGCGGTGGCTACGTCTAGTTTGGTCGAGGCATAACGATCGGCTTTTGATTCCTTTCCACCGGTTTGCGTCAGGGAGGAATGAAGATAAATAACGTGTGGCATAATCGTCGCCCCCAGGACTCCAGCGGCTAAAAATACGGCATCGCCGTTTGGTAAATCGGGAATCAGCATTCCCTTCGCCAAGGCGCTAACTTCAGGTTGGGAAAAGATCAGTTCGACAATATAAGCAGCGGCGACAAACACCAGCAGGCCACCAATGACCAGCTCCAAGGGTTTTTGTCCGCGATTTTGTAGCATCAGAATGAGGAAAGTGGCAATACCGGTGAGTATGGCGCCTTCTAATAACGTCACCCCGAGCAATAATTTAAATCCTATAGCCGCCCCAATAAATTCGGCTAAATCTGTTGCCATAGCGATAATTTCTGCCTGAACCCAATAAGCCCAGACAGCAGGACGCGGAAAACGATCTCGAATATGTTCCGCCAAATTTTTACCGGTAGCAATTCCGAGTTTTGCGGAGAGGAGTTGGATCAGCATTGCCATCAGATTGGCCCACACCACGACCCAAAGCAGGGTGTAACCGAATGAGGCTCCGGCCTGAATATTGGTAGCAAAATTACCGGGATCGATGTAACCGATAGCCGCGATAAATGCTGGCCCCATCAAGGAAAGCTTCACCTTCCTTGATGTACGACCCTCTGAAGCGGTAGCGCGGCTATTCATCATATCAATTTTGCCCTTAGAGATATTATGTCTATCTCATATTATCTAAATGATAATAATTATCAAGCGCATTTGCATTGGTAAAACTTATCTCTCTGATAGCCAATCTTTCTGAATAACCACCCGCCAAGATCGCTGTTTCAATAGCCGGGTTTTACTTTCTGGAAATCTGTGCTTGTATTCACTAAACCCTGCGGCTTTTTGCGCAAGAACTCTCAACAAATTAGCACCATCACGCTACAAATAAAGAAAATTTTTAACATGCGTCGTTTTGTGACGAAACCTATTAATTTAATTGCAAATATTCAGGTGACTTTTTATATTTGCAATCAATGTCTCGTTTTTAATGTTGGCGTTACATAAAATGACCTCCGAAATCTAGCCTGCCTCAAGTTTGGAGCACACATGTCCCATATTCTGCAGTTTGCGTTGGCCTTGGTCGTCGTAGCCATTTTGGCTCTGCTAATTTGTAAAGACCGCAAGAGCATCCGCATTCGGTTTGTCATTCAGTTATTGGTTATTGAAGTGCTATTGGCATACTTCTTCCTTCATTCGGAAGTGGGCCTGGGTTTTGTGAAAGGATTCGCCGCCTTCTTCGACAAATTACTCGGATTCGCCGCGACCGGTACCGATTTTGTTTTCGGCAATATGGGTGACAAAGGTCTGGCCTTCTTCTTCCTGAGAGTGCTTTGCCCTATCGTCTTCATTTCCGCGTTGATCGGTATTTTGCAACATATCAAAGTGTTGCCTGTGGTTATTCGTCTGATCGGTACCCTGCTTTCTAAAGTGAACGGCATGGGTAAGCTGGAATCTTTCAACGCCGTCAGCTCGCTGATCCTTGGTCAATCAGAAAACTTTATCGCCTATAAAGACATTTTAGGCAAGATGTCTGAAAAACGCATGTACACCATGGCTGCCACTGCGATGTCGACGGTTTCCATGTCGATCGTTGGTGCTTATATGTCGATGCTGGATGCTAAATTTGTTGTCGCCGCGCTGGTACTCAACATGTTCAGTACCTTTATCGTGCTGTCACTGATTAACCCATACAAAGTGGGCGAAGAAGAAGAGCTACAACTGGGTACGCTGCATGAAGGCCAAAGCTTCTTTGAAATGCTGGGTGAATACATCCTGGCCGGTTTCAAGGTTGCGATTATCGTTGCCGCTATGCTGATTGGTTTTATCGCGCTGATCGCTGCAGTTAACGCCCTGTTCACCTTCGCATTTGGTATTAGCTTCCAGGGTATTCTGGGTTACGTCTTCTTCCCGTTTGCCTGGGTTATGGGCGTCCCAACTCATGAAGCGCTGCAGGTCGGTAGTATCATGGCAACCAAATTGGTTTCTAACGAATTTGTTGCCATGATGGACTTACAAAAAGTGGCTTCCGAACTGTCTCCGCGCAGCGTCGGTATCCTGTCCGTATTCCTGGTTTCTTTCGCTAACTTTTCATCCATCGGTATTGTTGCCGGTGCGATTAAAGGGCTGAATGAGCATCAGGGCAACGTGGTTTCACGCTTCGGCTTGAAACTGCTGTACGGCTCAACGCTGGTTAGCGTGCTGTCCGCCTCTATTGCGGGTCTGGTGCTTTAATCTAAGTCGGTTGATGAAAAAGGCGCTGCGGCGCCTTTTTTTATGCCCACAGTTTCTTCAATCTTTCAGTCATCAGTAACATGTCACGCCGTTTTTCCCAGCCATCTTATCAGCCGCCCAGCAGCCGTAACATCCTACGCCACAGCACTTCCCCTAAATTGAATTAAGCGCCCTTACTGCTCCCTGCGCCTTATGAGAAAGCTCGGCTTATTTCCGTACTCCTCGTTAACCTACGCTGCGTCAGCCTCTCTACTGGCTTTATACGCATGAAATAATCTATTTACCCGTATAAGCGAGGTTTTTTCAGCAAGCTATTTAGAGGATACGAAGCGCAATAAGTGAACCTAGGCAAAAGCGTTATGGCTGAAAACCGCGGTTTTAGGGAAATTTGACGGAGATAAAATGGAAATAGGAATGGTGCGTGCTTTGCTTGGCTCGAGCCTGAACGCAGGTCTCACCCACACGAATCGTGCAGTATGTTATTTTTTTTGGGAGTTTACTGATGCGAGAAGGAGATGGTGGGTCGTGCGGGATTCGAACCTGCGACCAATTGATTAAAAGTCAACTGCTCTACCAACTGAGCTAACGACCCGAAGTCTTAAGAAGTGGTGGGCGATACCAGATTCGAACTGATGACCCCCTCCGTGTAAAGGAGATGCTCTACCAACTGAGCTAATCGCCCACTTCTTACTTACAACGGTACTGCTGAACAACTCAATGAGTGATGAGTGGTGGGCGATACCAGATTCGAACTGATGACCCCCTCCGTGTAAAGGAGATGCTCTACCAACTGAGCTAATCGCCCACTTCTTACTTACAACGGTACTGCTGAACAACTCAATGAGTGATGAGTGGTGGGCGATACCAGATTCGAACTGATGACCCCCTCCGTGTAAAGGAGATGCTCTACCAACTGAGCTAATCGCCCCGCCGTGTTGTTGGAGTCGCATTATAGGGATAGTTCGAAGTGAGTCAACGCTTTTTAGAACGAAAACAATCGTTCGCCGCAATTTTAAACAGGATGCGATATTTATCACCAAGGTTGACGTTTCTTTAGCCATAAACACCACGAATACTATCAGTCTACTCCGGAACGGCGTTGAGGAATTGGGGCAGAGTGATAGAATGTGGCCTACTTTTTTCAAATTCCGAGCAATCGTCGGCCTCTGCCGACAGGCGTAGCGTAATAAGGCACTTGATCCCAATGAAAATCAAAACCCGTTTTGCACCCAGTCCTACCGGCTACCTCCACGTAGGTGGCGCACGTACCGCCTTGTATTCCTGGTTATTCACTCGTCATTTAGGTGGTGAATTTGTATTGCGTATAGAAGACACCGATCTGGAGCGCTCTACTCAGGAAGCCATTGACGCCATTATGGACGGGATGAACTGGTTGAACCTGGATTGGGATGAAGGCCCATACTTCCAGACTAAACGTTTTGACCGCTACAACGCGGTAATCGATCAAATGCTGGAAAACGGCACCGCCTACCGCTGCTACTGCTCCAGAGAGCGTCTGGACGAACTGCGTGAAACCCAAATGGCTAACGGCGAAAAACCTCGCTACGACGGCCACTGCCGCGACAGCCATTGCACCCACAGCGCCGATGAGCCATGCGTGGTGCGTTTCCGTAACCCGCAGGAAGGTTCCGTTATCTTTGATGACAAAATCCGCGGGCCAATCGAATTCAGCAACCAGGAACTGGATGATCTAATCATTCGCCGTACCGATGGTTCTCCGACCTATAACTTCTGCGTTGTTATTGATGACTGGGATATGGAAATCACCCACGTTATCCGAGGTGAAGACCATATCAACAATACACCACGCCAGATCAACATTCTGAAAGCGCTGGGCGCTCCGGTTCCAGTTTATGCTCACGTTTCCATGATTCTGGGCGACGACGGTAAAAAACTGTCCAAACGCCACGGCGCGGTGGGCGTTATGCAGTACCGCGATGATGGCTATCTGCCAGAAGCCTTGCTGAACTATCTGGTTCGCTTGGGCTGGTCTCATGGCGATCAGGAAATTTTCTCCGTTGAAGAAATGAAAGAACTCTTCACTCTGGATGCCATCAGTAAGTCCGCCAGCGCCTTCAATACGGAAAAACTACAGTGGCTGAACCATCATTACATTAATACTCTGCCGCCGGAGCAGGTGGCAGTCCATCTGGCTTGGCATATCGAACAGCAAGGTTTTGATACCCGCAACGGCCCTGAGTTGGTTGAAATCGTTAAATTGCTGGGCGAACGCTGCAAGACACTGAAAGAAATGGCCGAATCCTGCCGCTATTTCTATGAAGAGTTTGACGAGTTTGACGCAGATGCGGCTAAAAAACACCTGCGTCCAGTTGCTCGTCAGCCATTGGAAGCGGTACGCGCTAAACTGGCTGCCATTACCGATTGGACAGCTGAAAACGTTCATCATGCGATTCAGAGCACCGCAGACGACCTCGGCGTAGGTATGGGCAAAGTCGGTATGCCACTGCGTGTAGCCGTGACTGGTGCAGGTCAGTCCCCAGGCATGGACGTCACCGTTTATGCTATCGGTCAGTCACGTTCGCTATCTCGTATCGATAAAGCGCTGGCATTTATCGCTCAACGCGAAGCGCAACAGTAAGACTTTCGTTTTTTCGAGTCTCACAGCGGCCTGAATTGGCCGCTTTTTTTCATCTTTATAAAAGTGAAAGCTGTGATACGTCATCCATTATTCTGTGCTTTTTATGCTGATTTGGCGGCTTTTTCAGCGCTTAAACACAGAAATGGAATTAGCCGTTGACACTGTTTCTGCGGTTTCATATCATGCGCCCCGTTCACACGATTTATTATGTGTACATTGGGGCTATAGCTCAGCTGGGAGAGCGCTTGCATGGCATGCAAGAGGTCGACGGTTCGATCCCGTCTAGCTCCACCAAACTTCGCTTGATTGAATGCAATTAAGGTTGATTGGCGGTACAAATAATTTTCAGTATAAATTCCAGTACTACACCACATTTGTGGGGCTATAGCTCAGCTGGGAGAGCGCTTGCATGGCATGCAAGAGGTCGACGGTTCGATCCCGTCTAGCTCCACCACCATTTAAAAGACCGGCCTATGGCCGGTCTTTTGCTTTCTGCTATTCAAAAAACAACTGATCCGGTCGCTACCTATTCGCCCTTCCGGGCTGGTATGCTATTTCTCGCTTATTCATCAGATAAATCAGTTTGGATTTCTATGCCTCAGCAACAGCAAATTATTGAGTGGATACAGTCCGATAGCCAACGCATGGAAGCCCTACGTCATGCCCGTCAATTAGGATTAAGCCAATGGTGTTTGGCTGCCGGTTTTGTGCGTAATCTGGTATGGGACCGGCTGCAGGATTATGCCGACAGCACTGCGCTGAATGATATCGATCTGGTCTACTTTGACCGCGATAACATTCACCCACAGCGCGATAAAGAGTTAGAAGCGCAGCTTCTGATGCAATCTCCGCTGCCGTGGTCGGTAAAAAATCAGGCGCGTATGCACTTGCGCAGCAACCGTCCCCCTTATTTGAACACCGCGGACGCAATCAGCTATTGGGTCGAGGTCGAAACCGCTATCGGAGTGCGGCTGGAAGCGGATGATAGCCTCACTTTGATTGCGCCTCTGGGTTTACAGGCTTTGTTTACCTCAACGATTACTTTCAATGATAAAAACGGCGATCTGGCGACCTTTCATCAGCGAGTAACCGATAAAGGTTGGCTAAGCCTCTGGCCTAAACTGCGTTTGGTCTACAGCGGCCAGTCTCAAGCTATATGAATATCCGACAACTGACTAAAGAATCAGCTGATTATGCCGATAAACCTCTTAATCCCCACATGATTATTAGGAGAAAAGGATGTCCAATACTATTACTACAGCAGCCCCGTTACCGCAAATAGCCCAACATAACAAGGCGAGCACCTCAGGTACCGGTAGCGACACCCAATCTCAGATCAAAGCGCTGCACCAGCAAATACAGGATCTGACGGAGAAATTGTCCGAGCTAAAAGACTCCGGCTTATCGAAAGAGGAAATACAAAAGCAACAGCAGTTGATTTCCAACCAGATCAAAGCCCTCTATGCAGAAATTGCCAGAATTCAGGCCAAAGAGGCAGAAAAGGGTAAGGACGATCTGCTCGCCATCAAAACAACCCATGCGCAGAGTAACAAACCCGCCCTGACCGCAGTAGATAGCGTCAACAAAACCCGCGTCGGCGCTGACGATGGGCAAAATCGCGCTGGCAATCAGATTAATATCTATGTCTAAGGCTTAATTCGACTGGCTGCCGTATTAGCCCGCTTCCACCCATTTACGCGTAAACCAGCTTATGGCTGGTTTTATTGCGTTTGGACTCTGCAGCTTTATGGGATTTTCCCCGCGCTCATCTACCCGCCCTTTTGCACGTTCAATTCTCTGGTATCAAATATAACCCAATAATACCGTGTGATAAGCCAGCGTTCAGTCAGTGAAAGGATTGTGTAAAAGCCGCGTCAACCGTTAAAGACAGAAACCCTAATAAGCCTTATTCCCTATCTGTTTTGAAGAATAGAAATGTCGAATACCATCTCAGCCGCCTCTGCCATCGCCAGTTCCAGCGATAACCGCAATACCTCACAGGCAAAAGCGCCAACTTAGCTAATTCGGACGTTAACGGAAAAGCTCAGTACCATTAAAGATTCGGATCTCAGCGCCGATGAAAAGTAAAAGCAGCAACAGCTGATTCCAAATAAAATTAAGACATTGCAGGCCGAAGTCGCCCGGATTCAGGCTAAAGAAGCGGAAAACACGCAGCAATCAGACAGCCCCGACAACAGCCCAACGGCTGGAGACGATATTAATCGCCCGACGGAGCAGAGTCAGATTAACGTTTATTTCTTAATGGGTTGGATAAGATAGATGAATTAATGATGGCGAGCACTGAAGCAAAAATAGTGTCGCCATCATGGTATGTCAGTCTTTTTTAAGAGGTTTAACCAGGCCTTCTAGCCCTTCCATTTTGATCGTCATCGTGAGCTCCATCAGCATGCCCAATTTACCCTGAGGAAACTCTCCTTTACGGGCAAACCACAATAGGTATTCTTCCGGTAAATCGATCAAAACTCGCCCTTGGTATTTGCCAAAAGGCATACGGGTATTGGCTATTTCAATCAGGTTTTCTTTTTCCACACCCTACTCCACACCTCTCAGCCATTCAGGCCAAACCCACCGCGGCAACGGCGGGTTTCAGGTTTATTCTGATTCGCCCAGCAAACGGATCATCTCGGCTTCATCGATCACCTTAATACCCAATTCCTGCGCTTTTGCCAGCTTTGAGCCCGCGGCTTCACCGGCTATCACCAAATCGGTTTTCTTCGACACGCTGCCGCTAACTTTCGCGCCTAACGCGGTAAGGCGATCCTTGGCTTCATCTCTGGAAAGAATATTCAGAGAGCCGGTCAATACCACGGTTTTTCCAGCAAAAGGACTGTCGATCTCTTCCGCAATAATCCGCTGTGGCTCCGGCCAGCGCACCACGTGTTCAAGCTGAAAGATAACCTGCTGGTTATGTTCTTCCGATAGGAAATTCAGCACGTGTTTAGCGACCACTTCACCCACGTCCGGTACGGCTTTCAGCGCTTCAACATCCGCTGAACGCAGATTATCCAACGTGCGGAAGTGCGCGGCCAGATTGGCAGCAGTTGCTTCACCAACCTCACGAATCCCTAATGCATAGAGGAAGCGGGCAAAGGTAGTTTCCTTGGCTTTTTCCAAGGCGGCGACCAGATTCTGTGCCGATTTTGGCCCCATACGATCCAAACCGGTCAGTTTTCCAGCCGTCAGCGTAAACAAATCGGCTGGATTGGTGACATATTCTTTCTCCACCAATTGTTCGATAATTTTATCGCCCATACCGTCTACGTCTAACGCGCGACGAGAAACGAAGTGCTTCAGCGCTTCTTTACGCTGCGCGGCGCAGAACAAACCGCCGGTGCAACGCGCCACGGCTTCACCTTCAACGCGTTCGACATCAGAGCCACATACCGGGCAACGATCGGGGAATATCACTTCCCGCGCATTGGCTGGCCGTTCATCCAGCACCACGCCGACTACCTGCGGAATAACATCACCGGCGCGACGCACAATAACGGTATCGCCAATACGCAGACCCAGACGCTCAATTTCATCTGCATTATGCAAGGTCGCATTGCTAACAATCACCCCCGCCACCTGCACCGGCTCCAGACGAGCTACCGGCGTGATAGCACCGGTGCGGCCAACCTGAAACTCCACTTCGCGGACCTGAGTAACTTGTTCCTGCGCCGGGAATTTAAACGCGGTTGCCCAGCGTGGCGCTCTGGCAACAAAGCCCAGTTGTTCCTGTAAATCCAGCGAGTCAACCTTGATCACTACGCCATCGATATCAAACCCCAGAGTGGCACGATCTTGCTCAACCTGATGATAAAAATCAATAACCTGTTCAGCCCCGGTACAAAGTTTGACGCGATCGCTGACCGGCAAACCCCAGGCTTTAAATTGCTGCAAGCGTGAAAAATGGCTACGAGGCAGTTCGCCGCCGTCCATCAAACCGACGCCATAACAGAAAAAGGTTAATGGCCGTTTGGCCGTAATTCGCGGATCGAGCTGCCGTAAAGAGCCAGCGGCGGCGTTACGCGGATTGGCAAAAATTTTGCCACCTTTACGTCGCGCCTCTTCGTTCAGTTGTTCAAAACCCGCCTGCGGCATAAAGACTTCGCCACGGACTTCCACGCGACGCGGAATATTGTCACCGTGCAAACGCAAAGGAATCGCGCGAATAGTGCGAACGTTGGCGGTAATATTCTCACCGGTCGTACCATCACCACGGGTAGCAGCGCGGACTAACTCGCCGTCCTCATACAGCAAACTGACCGCCAGACCGTCTAATTTTAGCTCACAGCAAAAGGTCAGCGGCTCTGCGATTTTCAGCCGGTCATTAACCCGTTTATTGAAAGCCAGATAGCTTTCTTCATCAAATACGTTATCCAGAGACAGCATAGGGACTTCGTGGCGTACCTGATCAAAGGCATCCAGAGGTGCAGCACCGACACGCTGGGTAGGAGAATCTGCGGTAATCAATTCGGGGTGTTGCGCTTCCAGCTCCCGCAGTTCGCCCATCAGACGGTCATATTCTGCATCGGGAATTTCTGGCGCATCCAGCACATGATATTGATGTTCGTGATGGCGCAGTGAGGCTCGCAGTTGATTAAGTTGTTGGATTATCGATTCCATGGCCCACCATCAAAGATAAAAAACCCCCGGCATGCGGGGGTTCGGGTTAATTCGTTTCGCTATCTAAGCTTACTATTCGGCAGTCGCATCCAGAACTTCACGGATACGGGCTTTATAGGTCTCCAGCTTCTGCGGCGTCATCATGCGACGCTCATCATCCAGCACCACACCACCGACGTCATCGGCAATACGCTGAGCCGATTGCAGCATCAACTTAAAGTTTTGATTCGCATCGCCATAAGACGGCACCATCATAAACATGGAGACGCCAGGCGTTGAGAAATCAGACATGGTGTCAGGATCGAAAGATCCCGGTTTGACCATGTTCGCCAAACTGAACAGAACTGGGCCACTGCCTGCCGGGCTGAGATGACGATGGAAAATGCCCATTTCGCCAAACTGGAAACCAGCCTGCAATACGCTTTGCAATAGCACTTCGCCGCCGATAGAACCACCGTGGTGGGCAGAAACATGCAGAACCAGTACCGTTTCTTTCAGTTTCGCAACTTGCTTCACTTCCGGAGCGGATGCAGCTACAGGTTCGTGCTGCGGTTCAGCCTGCTTAGGCTCAACGTGCTGTGGTTCTGGCGCTGGTTCCGGGGCTGAATAGGATTCAGTCGCCGACCCCAACAGCGGATCACCCGATGTGGCATGCGGTGGTTGTTCAGGCGAGAATCCGCCCAGCAACGGATCGTCATACTCTGGCTGCACGGGGGCTACCGGCGCTTGACGAGACGCTACGTTTACCGAAGCCGGTTTAGGCTCAGTATGTTGAATGATAGGCACCTCATCGTTGTCATCAACGTGACTTAACGAAGGCTTATCCTGTGGATGAGAAGTCCGTACCCGCACTTCTCCAACCCCTTCATCGAAGGTCTCGATCGGGGTTTCATCACGTTCTTGTTTCGGACGTTTAACTGGGCGATCGCGAAATAGGGAAGAGCGTTCTTTACGGCTGGTCCATAAACCATGCAATAACAACGCTATTATGGCGATCGCGCCAACAACGATTAATATCAGACGCAAATCCTGCATCATTACTATCTCTGTTGTTCCAATACATTGCCACCGCGGCAAACATTCACCCTTTAACTCTATTTCTCAACGTTCACAAGTGCAAGTCCGTGCTCGATTTTCTGTTAAGAAAGATGATTATGCTAGCTATTTCGTTCGTTTATTAACCAATATGGCACTAGGCAGAGAAAATTGATAGCAATATGATAGGCTGGACGATTCAGTTACAGAGAAATGGAAGGCATGTCACTCGTGCAAAAAGACACAAAAACCACCAGCGGGTTTCACTATTTTGTGGAAGGTTGGCGGTTAATTATTCGCCCAGGTATTAGACGCTTCGTTATTTTGCCACTATTGGTCAACATTTTACTGATGGGCGGCGCTTTTTGGTGGCTGTTTAATCGAATTAACGTTTGGGTGCCACAGTTAATGAGCTACGTGCCGGACTGGCTACAATGGCTCAGCTATCTATTGTGGCCAGTGATGGTTATTTCAGTGCTCTTGGTATTCAGCTATTTGTTCAGCACGGTAGCCAACTTTATTGCTGCACCGTTCAACGGCTTACTCGCTGAGCATTTAGAGGGCGAGCTAACCGGAAAACCGCTGCCAGACACTGGAATCCTCGGCATCGTTAAAGATATTCCGCGCATTATGTCGCGAGAGTGGCGCAAGCTGATGTATTACCTGCCCCGTGCCTTAGTGCTGTTGTCGCTGTATCTGGTGCCCGGCATAGGCCAGACTGCGGCGCCGGTGCTATGGTTCCTGTTCAGCGCCTGGATGCTGTCAATCCAGTACTGTGATTATCCTTTTGATAACCATAAAGTGAGCTTTCAGCACATGCGCAGCGCCCTACGGCAAAATAAAGTCGATAATTTGCAGTTTGGCGCATTGGTCAGCGTGTTCACCATGATTCCGTTTCTGAATCTGATGATTATGCCCGTTGCCGTGTGCGGAGCCACCGCGATGTGGGTGGATCGTTACCGTCACCAGTTTGTTCAGCCTAGTCGCTAAAGCCTGTCAGGGCGCGGTTTTCGCGCCCTTTTCATTGATGGAAAAACTTATTTCCTAATCACATATAGATATACCAATTCTTTACTTCCATAGCCGACCTGTTAGCGTATGCTTTGAACGTTTCCTACATTTTCATAGAGTTAAAGGACAGGCTATGAGCAAGATATATGAAGACAATTCTTTAACAATCGGCCATACGCCGTTAGTTAGACTGAACCGTATCGGCAACGGTCGTGTTCTGGCAAAAGTCGAATCGCGTAACCCAAGTTTTAGCGTCAAATGCCGCATCGGGGCAAACATGATTTGGGACGCAGAAAAACGTGGCGTGCTGAAGCCGGGTATCGAACTCGTTGAGCCAACCAGCGGTAACACCGGCGTGGCGCTAGCTTTCGTTGCCGCCGCTCGTGGTTACAAACTGACGCTAACCATGCCTGAAACCATGAGTATTGAACGCCGTAAACTGCTGAAAGCGCTAGGTGCCAATTTGGTACTGACCGAAGGCGCGAAAGGTATGAAAGGTGCGATTGCCAAGGCTGAAGAGATTCAGGCTACCGACCCGCAGCGTTATCTGATTCTGCAACAGTTCGATAATCCCGCTAACCCTGAAATCCATGAAAAAACTACCGGCCCGGAAATCTGGGAAGATACCGACGGCGGCGTAGACGTATTTATTGCTGGCGTGGGCACCGGCGGCACTTTGACCGGCGTTAGCCGTTATATCAAAAAAACCAAAGGCAAAGCCATCACCACGGTAGCGGTAGAACCAACGGATTCCCCGGTAATTACCCAAGCGCTGGCCGGTCAGGAAATCAAACCTGGGCCACACAAAATCCAAGGCATCGGCGCCGGTTTTATTCCAGGCAACCTGGATTTATCCTTAATCGACCGTGTTGCACTGATTACCAACGATGAAGCTATCGCCATGGCGCGCAGGCTGATGGAAGAAGAAGGCATTCTGGCCGGTATTTCTTCCGGTGCAGCCGTTGCTGCCGCAGTGAAGCTATCTGAAGAAGCTGGCTTTACTGACAAGGAAATTGTGGTTATTCTTCCTTCCTCGGGTGAACGCTATTTGAGCACCGCTTTGTTCGCAGATTTGTTCACGGAACAAGAACTGCAACAGTAAGGCTTACGGTCGCACTAAATGCTAAAAAAGCACCCTCGCGGTGCTTTTTTTTGTGGTGTACGTCAAATTTTTCACTACATAACGATTGATTTTACCCTCTGGGTTTAGTATTTAACCGGTCAATTATTTTGATGCGTGAAATTAATCCCACAACGTGTGTTACTTTAGCTGAATCGATTTAATCATTTTGCTGAAAAGAGTAATATGCGACATACATAATGTGGATTGGAGACACAACGCGAAGAGAAGGTTATCCTCCTTGGCGATGACTCTGGTTTCCTGTTGCATCAGAGCTTGTCTTTTTTGTTCCATAGTCTGGCGCTAGCCAATACAGGCTAAAGTTAGGAAATTACACTAGACTTTAGCTCCACAACATAAATCCAAAATAAGTTGGGGAAACACAATGTTCCAGCAAGAAGTTACTATTACCGCACCGAATGGCCTACACACCCGTCCTGCTGCACAGTTTGTTAAAGAAGCCAAAGCTTTTGCTTCTGAAATTACCGTTACTTCCAATGGCAAAAGCGCCAGCGCTAAGAGCCTGTTCAAACTACAAACTCTGGGTCTGACCCAAGGTACTGTAGTAACCATCTCTGCTGAAGGTGATGACGAACAGAAAGCCGTTGAACACCTGGTAAAACTGATGGCAGAGCTTGAGTAAAAGAAGCCCAGTCTTTTAAGTTAAAACCAGTCAAGAGTAAGGTAGGGTTATGATTTCAGGCATTTTAGTTTCACCGGGTATTGCTTTTGGTAAAGCACTTTTACTGAAAGAAGATGAGATTGTCATCAACCGGAAAAAAATCTCTGCTGACCAGGTAGAGCAGGAAGTCGAGCGTTTCAAATCTGGCCGGGCGAAAGCATCTGAACAGTTAGAAGCGATCAAGACCAAAGCTGGCGAGAGCCTAGGCGAAGAGAAAGCTGCCATCTTCGAAGGCCACATCATGCTGTTGGAAGACGAAGAGCTTGAGCAGGAAATCATAGCCCTAATCAAAGACGAACATGCTTCAGCCGACGCTGCCGCATATACCGTCATTGAAGGCCAGGCGAAAGCGCTGGAAGAACTGGATGACGAGTACCTGAAAGAACGTGCAGCTGACGTACGTGACATCGGTAAACGCCTGCTGAAAAACATTCTCGGCCTGACCATCGTCGATTTGGGGGCAATTTCAGAGGAAGTGATTCTGGTTGCAACGGATCTGACGCCGTCTGAAACCGCGCAGTTGAACCTGGATAAAGTTCTGGGCTTCATTACTGACCTCGGTGGCCGTACTTCCCACACCTCGATTATGGCGCGCTCCCTGGAATTGCCTGCAATTGTTGGCACCAGCGACGTAACCAAACAGGTGAAGAACGACGATTATCTGATCCTCGATGCGGTGAACAACAAGATTTACGTTAACCCAACCAGCGATGTGATCGACCAATTGAAAGCGGTGAATACTCAGTACATCACCGAGAAAAACGATCTGGCTAAACTGAAAGATCTGCCGGCTATCACTTTAGATGGTCATCAGGTTGAAGTGGTTGCCAACATCGGTACCGTTCGCGATATCGCCGGTGCTGAACGTAACGGCGCTGAAGGCGTTGGTCTGTATCGTACCGAATTCCTGTTTATGGACCGCGACTCTCTTCCTACGGAAGAAGAGCAGTTCCAGGCTTATAAAGCCGTTGCGGAAGCCATGGGCTCTCAGGCAGTTATCGTCCGTACCATGGACATCGGCGGCGATAAAGACCTGCCGTACATGAACCTGCCAAAAGAAGAAAACCCGTTCTTGGGCTGGCGTGCAATCCGTATTGCCATGGATCGTAAAGAAATCCTTCATGCGCAATTACGTGCCATTCTGCGTGCTTCTGCCTTCGGTAAGCTGCGCATCATGTACCCGATGATCATTTCTGTTGAAGAAGTGCGGGCACTGAAAGCAGAACTGGAGATGCTGAAAGCTCAACTGCGTGAAGAAAATAAAGCCTTTGATGAATCTATCGAAGTGGGTGTTATGGTGGAAACGCCAGCGGCGGCAACCATCGCGCACCATTTAGCAAAAGAAGTTGACTTCTTTAGTATTGGGACAAACGATCTAACTCAGTATACTCTGGCAGTAGATCGTGGCAATGAGCTGATTTCTCATCTCTATAATCCAATGTCGCCTGCGGTATTGGGCCTGATCAAACAGGTTATTGATGCATCTCACGCTGAAGGTAAGTGGACCGGTATGTGCGGTGAACTTGCTGGCGATGAACGTGCTACACTGTTGTTATTGGGCATGGGGCTGGATGAATTCAGCATGAGTGCAATCTCGATCCCGCGCATCAAGAAAATTATCCGTAACACGAATTTCGAAGATGTGAAGGCGTTGGCTGCTGAAGCGTTATCTAAACCAACGGCGCAAGAATTGATGGACTTGGTTAACACGTTCATCGAAGAGAAAACACTCTGCTAATTCCATGAGACTGGAACGCTGTCCAATATAAATACTTAGGAGAAGATCATGGGTTTGTTCGATAAACTGAAATCATTTGTTTCAGATGATAAGAAAGACAGCGGCACTATCGAAATCGTTGCGCCGTTGTCTGGCGAAATTGTCAACATCGAAGATGTGCCAGACGTTGTTTTTGCCGAAAAAATCGTTGGTGATGGCATTGCTATTAAACCATCAGGCAGCAAAATGGTTGCTCCGGTTGACGGAACCATCGGTAAAATTTTCGAAACCAACCATGCATTCTCTATCGAATCAGACAGCGGCATCGAGCTGTTTGTCCACTTCGGTATTGATACCGTTGAACTGAAAGGCGAAGGCTTCAAACGCATCGCTGAAGAAGGTCAACGAGTGAAGAAAGGTGATGTGGTTATCGAGTTCGATCTGGCCCTGCTGGAAGAGAAAGCCAAGTCTACCCTGACTCCGGTTGTTATCTCTAACATGGACGAGATCAAAGAACTGATTAAACTTTCCGGCAGCGTGACCGTCGGTGAAACACCGATTATCCGTATCAAGAAGTAATAATATTGCGGATGAGAAAACGGCGCTTAGGCGCCGTTTTTTATTGTCGGATGCTACGCTCTTAGTATTTTACCGCTAGTGCGTAGACCACTGCGGGACACGTAAACGAATCACCAAGCCGCCCTGCTCACCATTTTTAGCCTCTACCTGCCCACCGTGCGCCAGAATCACTTTTCGGGTTATCGCTAATCCCAGGCCATAACCTTTGCCTGACATAGCCGATTTCACACGTACGAAGGGATCAAAAATGCTGGATAAGCGGCTTTCCTCCACGCCCGGCCCCTGATCGACCACTTCGATTTGATACTGTTTTTCTATCTGTGAAAGCCTGACCGTTACTTGCTGGCCCTGGGTAGAAAAACGTAGCGCATTACGCACGATATTATCGACGGCGCGCCGCATCAGCTCGGCATTGCCTTTCACCGTATATTCCCTTTCAGGCTCCGCCTGTAACACAATCTCCACGCCCGGCACCTGCGCCTCATAGCGTGCGTCATTCACCACCGCTTCTACCAATCCGTACAGATCGAAATATTCTTCGTCATGGGTTAGCGTTTGATTCTCCGCGCGAGAAAGCGCCAGTAACTCACCAATCATTTTATCCAGACGTTCAGCTTCATGTTCAATGCGTTGCAATGAAGTATTCACGTTTCCTGGGTTTTGATGAGCCAATCCAATCGCCAGTTGCAAACGCGCCAAAGGCGAGCGTAATTCGTGAGAAACATCGTGCAGCAGTTGCTCTCTGGCGCTCACTAGCGCCTGTAAACGCTCAGCCATTGAGTCAAAGTCACGTGCCACTTCGGTCAATTCATCATGGCGGCGACGCATCATCGGTAATAAGCGAACCGCAAGATCGCCCTGCGCGACTCGCTCAAAGCCATCCCGCAGCTGGCGCATGGGACGGGTTAGATTCCATGCCAAAAAAGTGCTGAAAAATAGCCCGCCCAATGCGCCCATCCAGAATAAGGGTTTAGGAATGTTCAGAATCTGATCCCTTTTCCCTTTTGGATGATAAACCGCCCGCATACCGTCAAAATCATAACTTAGCTGATATTTATCGCCCTCAGGTGTTGTAGCCCACTTAACGAGGTGTGACGGTGAATCGGTGAGTGTTTTTGCAGCAGAAACCGGCGGAACCGCAGATTCAGGTCGCACTGAAAACAAGGTTTTTTCCGGTTCCGTCCAGCCGGACATCATCGTTTCCAGCGCGGACAAACCGCCGCTGCTCAGCACCGAGGCGGCGGATTTCATCTGCTGGGCCACAATCTGTCGCATCATGCCGTTTTCCGGCGGCTCGTGTCGGTTGCCATAGAAAGAAAAAATCACCCAAAGCAGTTGGGTCATCAAAATAAAGGTAAACCAGAAACCCAATAGGATTTTCCAAAACAGGCGTCCACGCATAATCATATCCTGAAAAACCGTTATTTAATGCGATAGCCAATGCTGCGAACGGTTTCAATATTGAGGTTATTATTCGGCAACTGGCTGAGTTTTTGCCGAATATTGCTGATATGCACATCTACACTGCGATCATAGGCTTCTCTCGGTCGCCCCAGACCTTTATCCGACAGTTCGTCTTTAGTCACTACCCGATCCGGCGAACGCAGCAATAATTCCAGCAGATTGAATTCAGAGGCGGTTAAATCAAAAGCTTTACCCTGCCACTGGCTGCTGCGGGTAGCGGGATTCAACGTCAGCGCTCCCAGCGTCAGCAGGGAGTCACCGCTGCTTTGCTCTGGCCGCTCATCGAAGCGACGTAATACCGCCCGCAGCCGCGCCACCAGCTCCCTTGGGTAGCAAGGTTTCGGCATATAATCATCTGCGCCCATTTCCAAACCGATCACCCGATCGATATTGTCCCCTTTGGCGGTGAGCATGATGATCGGCAATCGACTTTTCTGGCGCACCTGTCGTAAAACGTCAATTCCACTCATATCCGGCAGCATAATGTCGAGAATCAGCGCGGTATAATTGCCGGATAATGCGCCATCAATACCGGATTTACCGGTAACGGCCAAATCAGCCTGAAAACCCTCGCCGCTCAGGTACTCCTTCAGCATTGAGCCAAGCTCAATATCATCATCGACTAATAGAATTTTCATATATTTCTCCCTTAACTGATTTCACCTATTTTCCTGCCAATTTATCGCCAGCGCAGCCAGTTTTACTGAATCCTTACATATTCCTAAAATCCGCTTTACCCCTAACGGCGGTGCTTGGCGGTAAATTATGACTCAGTATTTCTCTGTAGATTTTGTCTTAGAATGACTCAAGGAAATTTGGTCAATTATGCAACAACTCATTGGTACCAAACGACGGGCGCTATGGCTGCTCGTGGCACTACTGGCGGCAGGTTTCGTTCTCTATTTTTTATTTTTCTCTACGCCAGAAAAGCCCGCTTACATCACCGCCACCGCTCAAATCGGCAATCTGGAGCAAACCGTTCTGGCTGATGGCACCATCAAAGCGAAAAAACAGGTTAGCGTGGGTGCGCAAGTTTCTGGGCAAATCAAAGCCCTACATGTCAGTCTTGGTCAACAAGTGCAAAAAGGCCAGTTGGTGGCCGAAATTGACGATCTGACTCAACAAAACGCTTTGAAAGACGCGGAAGCCGCTTTAAAAAACGTGCAGGCGCAGCGCGCCGCCAAACAGGCTACGCTGGAAAATAACCGCCAAACCTATCAGCGCCAACAGAAAATCCTCGGAATGGGGGTGGGCACTCAAGCCGATTATGACAGCGCCAAAGCCACTCTGACTGCCACTCAATCCGAAATTGAAGCGCTGGACGCTCAAATCGCTCAAGCCAAAATCGCCGTGAGCACCGCGCAGCTCAATCTGGGTTACACCAAAATCACCTCGCCAATTGAAGGCACCGTGGTAGCTATTCCCGTGGAAGAAGGCCAAACCGTTAACGCGGTACAAAGCGCACCGACCATCATTAAAGTTGCACGTCTGGATACCATGACCATTGAAGCGCAAATTTCCGAAGCCGACGTGATCAAAGTCAAAACCGGTATGCCAGTATATTTCACTATTCTCGGTCAGCCGCAGCAACGTTTCAGCGCCACGCTACGCGCCGTAGAACCGGCTCCCGACTCAATCAACGACGACGATACCAGCACCTCATCCAGCGCCAGCAGTACATCGTCCACCAACACAGCCATTTATTACAATGGCCTGTTTGACGTGGCCAATCCCAATGGCGAACTGCGGATTTCCATGACTGCACAGGTATATATTCTGTTGGACAAAGCAGAAAACGCCATTGTCATTCCTTCTACCGCCATTGAACATCGGGGCAATAAGAATCAGGTTCAAGTGGTTGATGAAAAAGGGAATATTAGTCTGCGTGATGTCACCATTGGATTGAATAACAATGTGGACGCACAGGTGATTTCCGGACTTCAGGCCGGCGAGAAGGTGATTATCAGCCAATCCAGCGGCACTGCAATGACCAGTAAGGTTCAGCGCATGGGCCTACCGATGGGGATGCGATAATGCATAGCGCCCAATCAAAAACGATCTTGCTGCATCTGGATAATGTTTGTCGTCAATTCATCAACGGCGAACAGCACGTTCAGGTACTGAAAAACATCAATCTGACAATTCATCAGGGCGAAATGGTCGCGATTGTCGGGGCTTCCGGCTCAGGAAAATCAACGCTGATGAATATTCTTGGCTGCTTGGATAAACCCAGTTCTGGCGAATATTGGGTGGCAGGACAAGCCCCGCAACTGATGAGTAATGACGAGCTGGCGAGGCTACGTCGAGAACACTTCGGCTTTATCTTCCAACGCTATCACTTACTGGGAGATTTAACCGCCCAGGGCAACGTTGAAATTCCAGCTATCTATGCCGGTAGTCAACGGGAAATACGACGTCGGCGAGCGGCGGCTTTGCTTGGCCGTTTGGGGTTAAACGAACGGTTGGATTACTATCCCAGCCAGCTTTCCGGTGGCCAGCAGCAACGAGTTAGCATTGCCCGCGCGCTGATGAACGGCGGCGAAGTCATTCTGGCAGACGAACCCACCGGCGCGCTGGATACCCACAGTGGTAATGAGGTTTTGAGTATTCTCAAAGGCCTACATGCTCAGGGACATACGGTGGTCATTGTTACCCACGATATGCGCATCGCCGAACATGCTCAGCGAATTATTGAGCTGCGTGATGGAGAAATCATCGCTGACCGCGACTCACAAAGTAGTCTGGAACCTGATACGCTAGAAAATCTGGAGAAAAACCTGCCAGCCACGATCGAAACATCGATTCAGCCCTCTCGCTGGCTGAGGCAACGCGATCGACTGCAAGAAGCCTTTAAAATGGCGCTGTTGTCGATGGCCGCCCAACGATTGCGCACGTTTCTCACCATGCTGGGTATTATTATCGGTATCGCATCGGTGGTTTCAGTGGTTGCTCTGGGGAAAGGCTCTCAGCAACAAGTGCTGGCTAATATCAGCGCGATGGGCACCAGTACGCTGGAGATTTTCCCTGGCAAGGATTTTGGCGATAGGCGTTCGGCAGCGATTCAAACGCTGCGCGCCACCGATGCTGATGCATTAGCCCAGCAAGGTTACGTTCACAGCGTTACGCCCACGCTGTCTACCAGCGTGATTTTCCGCTACGGCAACCAATCGGTATCCGGTACCGTCAACGGCGTGGGCGAGCAATACTTCACCGTGCGCGGCTACCAAATCGATCAGGGAATGGCCTTCACCCGCACCAGCGTGGACAACCTGTTGCAAGAAGTTGTCATCGACCAGAACACGCGTAACAAACTGTTCCCAAACGGAGAAAATCCATTGGGAAAGGTGATTTTACTCGGTTCCCTCCCCTGTCGGATTATCGGCGTGGCGGCTAAAAAACAGAGCGGTTTTGGCAGTGATGAAAATCTGAACGTCTGGATTCCCTATACCACGGCGATGAAGCGTATGCTCGGTCAGTCCTACTTAAAGAGCATCACCGTTCGGGTAAACGATGATATTGACTTAGCTAACGCTGAGCAGGGCGTCATAAAACTACTTACTCAGCGTCACGGCAATCAGGATTTTTTCGTGATGAATACCGATAGTATCCGTCAAACCATCGAGAAAACCACAGCAACCATGACGCTATTGGTATCTATGATTGCGGTAATTTCGCTCATTGTCGGAGGCATTGGCGTAATGAATATCATGCTGGTTTCCGTAAGTGAACGAACCAAAGAGATTGGCGTGCGCATGGCCGTTGGCGCCCGTTCCAGCGATATCATGCAGCAATTTCTCATTGAAGCGGTATTGGTCTGTCTTTTAGGCGGTTGCCTCGGCGTGTTGTTGTCGCTGGCGATCGGCGGGTTATTCAGTCAGTTCAGCACCAGTTTTACTATGGTGTACTCCGCGACCTCCATGATTAGCGCCTTTCTCTGTTCCAGCCTGATTGGCGTGGTTTTTGGCTTTTTCCCGGCGAAACGTGCCGCCGAAATGGATCCGATCCGTGCCCTTGAGCGAGAGTAATTTCGGTAAGCGGTCACAAAAATGCGCTTTCCCATTGCGATTTTATCGACGGACTGGGTATGTTATTGATAATAGTTTAACTCCGTTTTATTTTTGATAATGGAGTTAGACATTCTAATAATACTCAAACTCTGGATAAGGGAATGGCATCATGTTCAAGGCAACTCGAGGTTTTCTTTACGCTTTGCTGGCAATAGGCTCTGTTTCCCTTAGTCAGGCAGCGGCTTTACCTGATGTTCCTTTGTCATTCAAGAACGGTACTGGCGCCATAAATGGTTCGGTCATTTACGTGGGTTTAGGTAGCGCAGGTAAGAACTGGTTTCGGATAGATATTGCTCATACATCACCAATCTGGGAAAAAATAGCTGAATTCCCCGCTCAGCCGCGAGAACAGGCGGTTTCCGTTATGCTTGATGGCAAGCTTTATGTTTTCGGTGGCGTCGGTAAAGCCACGGAAAACGAGGCCAATCCACAAGCTTTAACCGAAGTTTATCGCTACGATCCATCGGACAATCGTTGGGAAAAAGTGCCAACCCGCGCACCTCAGGGATTGGTTGGCACCGCTATTGCTTCCCTTGATGGTCAACGGGCATGGGTTATAGGTGGGGTGAATAAGCAGGTATTTGACGGCTATTTTCAGGATTTAAGCGCAGCTCAAACGGCGCAACAAAAAGATGCCGTGGCTCAGACTTATTTCAATCAGGCACCGGAGAGCTATTTCTTCAATCGGGAAATCATGATTTATAACCCGACGAATAATCAATGGCGATCCGGCGGCCAGTTGCCTCAATTTGGCCGCGCAGGCTCTGCTATCGCGACTCGGCAAAACCGAGTCATTTTGATTAACGGAGAAGTCAAACCAGGATTACGAACCGCCGAAGCGCTAGAAGGGACATGGCAACAAGATCAGATGCACTGGAAGCGGTTGCCCGATCTGATTCCAGCCAGCGATAAAATGCAACAGGAAGGGTTGGCCGGAGCTTTTGCTGGTATTAGCCATCAGGCCATATTGGTAGCGGGCGGAGCCAACTTCCCCGGTGCCAGAGCACAATTTAACGCCGGTCAGCTTTATGCTCATCAAGGACTGAAAAAAAACTGGCGTGACGAAGTCTATGGATTGGTGAACGGGGAATGGAAAATCGTCGGGAAATTACCTCAACCTTTGGGTTACGGCGTTTCTATTCAGGATGGAGATAATATCTGGCTGATTGGCGGGGAAACCGATAACGGCGCGGCAGTGGCGTCCATTAGACAATTATCTTGGGATGGCAACCGGTTACGCCAGCAGTAGCTGAAACGCATCCGAAGTGTAGCGCTAACTTCGGATGCCATATTTAACGGTGTCACTAATCAAAAACGCCGGTAGAAAGATAGCGATCGCCACGATCGCAAATAATCGCCACGATCACCGCGCCCGGACGTTCTGCCGCAACGCGCAAAGCGCCAGCCACCGCACCGCCGGAACTGACACCGCAGAAAATCCCTTCCTGCTCCGCCAGAAGACGCATGGTTTTCTCCGCGTCAGTCTGCCCAATATCCAAAACCTGATCGACCAGTTCTGGACGAAAAATCCCCGGTAAATAAGCCGGAGACCAGCGACGAATACCGGGAATACTGCTGCCTTCCGCCGGCTGCAGACCGATAATTTCCACCTGCGGATTCTGGCTTTTCAAATAGCGACTTACACCGGTGATGGTGCCGGTGGTACCCATGCTGGAAACGAAATGGGTTATTTTTCCTGCCGTTTGCTGCCAGATTTCTGGCCCAGTGCCAGTAAAATGAGCCAGAGGATTATCCTGATTATTGAATTGATCCAATACCTTGCCCTGCCCTTGCCGCTCCATCTCCAGCGCCAGATCTCTCGCGCCTTCCATTCCCTGCTCACGGCTGACCAGAATCAATTCAGCGCCGTAGGCTCGCATCGCCGCCTGACGCTCCTGGCTCATATTTTCCGGCATGAGTAACTTCATTCGGTAGCCTTTCATCGCCGCAATCATAGCCAGAGCAATGCCGGTGTTACCACTGGTCGCCTCAATTAATACATCACCATCATGAATATCACCCCGTAATTCCGCTTGCTGAATCATGGACAGCGCTGCCCGATCTTTTACCGACCCGGCAGGATTATTCCCTTCCAGTTTGACCCACACATCGGCGTTCAGCCCTTGTGTCAGACGCTGCAATTTCACCAACGGGGTATTACCGATACACTGTTCCAGGGTTGTCACATTATTAACCTATTAAGCGAATAAAAGTGCCCGATGGCATGAGTTTTACGCCACGTTCGGACAAAGCAAAAAGGCGGCCAATAGGCCACCTGATTATATGCGGTGAGCAAAAACTATCAGGCGCTTTGCGCCATAGCAATGGGTTGCAGTAATTGATCGCCAGAATAAAGTCGCGCGTTCAATCCGCCAACGTAGTAGCGATTGCCTCGCACTGGCGCAGCTACGCCACCTTCTGGTAATACCACGCTGATAGGTTCCTGATGCCAGCCTATCGGTTGCACGGTTAACTGCCAGAAGTGGCCGCGCGGGCTGACCTCCAGTACCTGAACCGGCAGCGGACAGCGAGCGCCGGCCTGAGTACTGATTTCCATTTCCCACGGGCGCAGGAACAAATCGACGCGCCCCTGATGCATAGGAGCCAGATCCAGCGGCCAGTGGTGAGCGCCAACGTAAAGCTGCGAACCGCGGATCTCACCGCTTAATCGGTTAACCTCACCGAGGAATTCCAACACAAAACGCGTGGCCGGATCGCGCCATACCTCATCCGGCGTGCCCACCTGCTCAATATTGCCCTGACTCATCACCACAATCCGATCCGCCACTTCCATCGCTTCTTCCTGATCGTGGGTCACGAAAACGCTGGTGAATTTCAGCTCTTCATGCAGCTGACGCAGCCAGCGGCGTAATTCTTTACGTACCTGCGCGTCCAGCGCGCCAAAAGGTTCATCCAGCAACAGAATCTGCGGTTCTACCGCCAACGCGCGAGCCAAAGCGACTCGCTGCTTTTGACCGCCGGAAAGCTGGGAAGGAAAACGATTCGCCAAATGACCAAGCTGTACCATTTCCAGTAGCTGTTCGACTTTGTGCTTAATGGCCGTCGCATTTGGGCGCTCGCGGCGCGGTAATACCGTGAGGCCGAACGCAATATTGTCGAACACCGTCATATGGCGGAACAGCGCATAATGCTGGAACACAAAACCCACCCGGCGCTCCCGCGCGTGTAGCCGGCTAACGTCAGTACCGTGGAAACTCAGCCGTCCGGCATTTTGGTTTTCCAGACCGGCAATAATTCGCAGCAACGTCGTTTTACCCGACCCCGAAGGCCCCAGCAGTGCCACCATCTGACCAGAAGGAATATCCAGCGCGATGTCGTTCAATACCTTGGTACGACCAAAATATTTGCTGATATTGTTAATTTCAATGCTCATGCTTTTCCTCCTGTTCGAGGCGAACAACCTGACGCGCTAAGCGCCATTGCAGACCGCTCTTCAGAAATAGGGTAACTATCGCCATCAGGGTGAGTAACGCCGCTGCAGTGAAAGCACCGGCGGTGTTGTAATCCTGATGCAGCAATTCAACTTGCAGCGGTAAGGTGTAGGTTTCACCGCGAATTGAGCCGGATACCACGGAGACTGCGCCAAATTCACCAATGGCGCGGGCGTTGGTTAATACCACACCGTACAATAGCGCCCAGCGGATATTCGGCAAGGTGACGCGACGGAACATCTGCCAACCGGAAGCACCCAGCAATACTGCAGCCTCATCTTCCTGGCTGCCCTGACTCATCATCACCGGTACCAGTTCCCGCACCACAAATGGGCAGGTGACAAATACCGTCACCAACACCATTCCCGGCCATGAAAACATCAGTTGAATATCATGGGCATCCAGCCAGCCGCCAGCCACGCCGTTGGAACCGTAAAACAGCAAATACATCAGACCCGCTACCACTGGCGAGACAGCAAAGGGAATATCAATCAGCGTCATCAATAATTGGCGACCGGGGAACTGAAAACGCGTTACCAGCCAGGCCATCACGACGCCAAACACCAGATTCACCGGAACGGTAATCAGCGCGACTAACACCGTCAGCCAAATAGCATGCAGCATGTCTGGATCGGCTAAATTCTGCCCTACCACCTCTATTCCTTTGGAGAACGCGGTGATAAAAATCCAGGCGATTGGAATCACTAACAGCAAAATGGAAAACACCGCGCCGATGGCGATTAACGTCCATTTTCCCCAGTTGAAAGGCGGGCGAACAGCACCACCGTTAAATTCTGAAATATCCGCCATCAGTGCCCCCCAATCCGCTGACCAAAGCGGCTCTGTAAGGTATTGATGCTAAACAGCAACACCAATGACACGGCCAGAATCACCGAGGCAATGGCGCTAGCCGCCGGATAATCAAACTCTTGCAGGCGGATAAAAATCATCAGCGAGGTCACTTCGGTTTTCCACGCGATATTACCGGCGATAAAAATCACGGCGCCAAACTCCCCCAAACTGCGGGTAAATGATAGCGCAGTACCGGCCAGCAGCGCCGGAGCCAGCTCCGGCATGACCACCCGACGGAAACTCTGCCAACGAGTGGCACCCAGGGTTTCTGCCGCTTCTTCGTATTCCGGCCCTAACTCTTCCAACACCGGCTGCACGGTTCGCACCACAAATGGCAAACTGGTAAAAGCCATGGCTACTGCAATCCCCAGCCAGGTAAAAGAAACTTTGATATCAAACTGTGCCAGCCAACCACCGTACCAACCGGTAGTGGAGAACAGCGTGGCCAGCGTTAAACCAGCAACCGCCGTCGGCAAGGCAAAAGGCAAATCCATCAGACCGTCAAGAATACTGCGGCCGGGGAACTGATAGCGGGTCAAAATCCACGCCATTAGCATACCGAAAACGGCGTTGAACACGCTGGCAACGCCGGCGGCCAACAGCGTGACTTTGTAAGCCGCGACCACCTGCGGATTGGAAATCACTTCCCAGTATTGCGCCAGACTCATTTGAGCCAGTTGCATCACCAGAGCGCTCAAAGGTAACAGCAGGATAAGGCAGGTATAAAGCAGGCTGCTCCCGAGGCTAAGAGTGAATCCGGGCAGAACCCGCTTGCTGGACGCCGACAACATTACTGGTGCCCTTCCGCTAACAATTTATCCAATACGCCGCCGCTGGAAAAATGGGTGCTCATCACCTGCGGCCAACTGCCGAACTGTTCTTCCACGCGGAATAATTGGGTTTCCGGGAACTGCGATTTCGCCGCAGCCATGGCGGTTTTGTCATAAACGCGATAGTTAAAGCTGGTAATAACCTGCTGCGCTTCAGGGCTGTACAAGTAGGTCAGATAAGCTTTCGCGGCTTTTTCCGTGCCGTTTTTCACGACGTTTTTATCTACCCACGCCACTGGGAACTCCGCCAGGATATCCACCGGCGGGACGATGACTTCATATTTGTCGCTGCCGTATTCTTTCCGAATATTGTTCACTTCTGATTCGAAGCTAATCAGCACATCGCCCAGCCCGCGCTCCACAAAAGTCGTAGTTGCGCCACGGCCACCGGTATCAAATACCACCACGTTTTTCAGGAAACGTTTCATCCAGTCGCGGGTTTTAGCATCGTCACCGCCGTCGGCCTGACTGGTTGCGCCCCAAGCGGCCAAATAGGTATAACGGCCATTGCCCGAGGTTTTCGGATTTGGAAACACCAGCTTGACGTCTTCACGCACCAGATCATTCCAGCTGTGAATTCCTTTCGGATTATCTTTGCGAACCAGAAACGCCATAGTGGAATAGAAAGGTGAACTGTTATTCGGCAAGCGCGCTTGCCAATCGGCTGGAATCAAATTGCCGCGATCATGCAGGATTTGTACGTCTGTAACCTGATTGTAGGTGACTACGTCGGCTTTCAGACCTTGCAAAATAGCCAATGCCTGTTTGGATGAGCCGGCATGAGACTGTTTGATGGTCAGCTTATCGCCGGGATTCTGAGCTTCCCACTGTTTCTGGAAACCCGGATTCAGCGCGGAGAACAATTCGCGGGAAACATCATAAGAGCTGTTCAGTAACTCGGTGGCAGAAACCGTGGCGCTGCCCAATACCAAAGCGCTCAACAGAGCCGCTTTTGACCATCCGGCCAGCCTGCCATTTTTCATCAAGTTCTGTTTCATTCTGCACCTTAGTCACTGAGTTCGCCGGGCTGATAACGCCTTAATGATGATCAGTGTATTTATAACTAGGCATATAGCTGTAACGCTTTTATATACCGTTTAGTGATGTGCAAGTATGAAATGCTCTAAGGCAGCAAAACCGCCTCTTCCCCGCGACTGACAAAAATAAGAAAGTCTGGCTGATATCAGCCAGACTTTGTGAAAGCGCCGTGGTTAACCTCACGCGCGAGGGATTATTTCAGCGTGACTGGCTGCGCCGTGGCATTGCCCTTGGCTCCGCTGAAAGCTTTACCATCAATGGCGTCGACCATTCTCAATCCTTTCGGACGAATCCAGCGCTGAACGCGCGATGGCATATCAAAACCAATGAGCAGAATCACCACGAAAGTCAGGCTGAAGGATAGAGATCCCAGCGCAGTTCCCAGACTCAAGTGTTGAGCAATAGACGCGCCCAGAATCGGTGCCAGTGCACCGCCGAGCGCCCCCACGTTATAAGTAAAGCCTAAACCGGCTGCGCGTTGCTCGGTATCGAAATAGCCGCCCAATAATTTCGGTAACAGTCCCGCAATGCCCTGCCCCAGCATTTGCTGTAAAAACAGCACCGCGCCAAGCAGCATAATATTCCCGCCACCCATGGCAAACAGCGGGATAATCAGCAATTGGGAAACGAGTAAACTGGCTACATAGGCTTTACGCGTCCCCAGCCAATCGCCCAGAAAACCGCCGACGCAGCAACCAACCGCCGCGCCAAAGCCACTAAAGAACAACACATTACCTACAGTATGTGGATCATAACCCAGCTCCAATTTCAGGTAAGTTGGCAACAGCGCCTGAATCGGCCAGGAATAGAGGAAGGCGCAGAACACCACCACCATCAGCATCACGCCCGTCGGCCAGCGATCGCCACTGGTTTGCACCATAAAGTAGATAAATATTGCCGCGCATAAAATTCCCAGAGCCACCACAACGGGTGCCGAAACCATACCAGTGAAGCAGAAATATAGCGCTGCGGCGGCAAACACCGTCAGAATAATGTTCAGGTAACTGAGGTTACTGCGGTACAAGATATCCACCATATTTAGCGATTTAGCGGGTTTCTGTTTAGCCGATTGATTCTGCGCCTTTTCCCAATCCTCGGCCTCTGGCAGGTTTTTTCGTAGCCACAAAGCGAAAATAATCGGCAACAACCCAATATAAAACAGCATCCGCCAGCCAAAAGCAGGAACGATATAGCTATAGGCCTGAGCGGCTAATACGGCGCCAATGGAGAAACCGGAAATCAGGAAGCCGCTGGCTTTATTCCGCATGTGTTTCGGCCAGCTTTCCATGACATAAGTCGAGCTGGAGCCATATTCTCCCGCCATACCAATACCGATAATCAGTCGGGCAATAAATAAGGTGGTATAACCCGGAGCCAGACCACATGCCAGCGTACCAAAGGAAAAGAGGACGATGCTGGTAATCATGGCTAATTTACGACCATAACGATCGCCCATAGCACCCAGCACTAATCCGCCAAACCAACGGGAAATAAATGCCGCAGAGATTAAACTGGTGGCCTGAATAAGGGATAAACCAAACTCTTGCTTTATATCGGTCAGCACCAGCGTGATCAGTACGAAGTCAAAGCCATCCAGGGCATAACCGATCCATGCGGCAATAAATGCCTTCCATTGAGCAGGCGTCAGCTGTTTATACCAGCGCTGCTGTATTGAAGTATTCATATTAAGGCGTTCTCCCCCGTCATTGATAAGCCTCTGACGGAAATCTATTATCCCGGCCACGCGTTTAACAATCAGCATCTCATTGTTTTAACGCATATTTAAAGCAGCTAATTGCGCTGATAGCTACGCTTATGTTTTTTGCAGTTAAACCCCGAAATAAAACACAAAAAGGAGTAAAACTCCACTTGAGTGTATAAGATCACTCTCTCTTTTCAATCACAATGTGTAGAAAACGTGACAAAGATGGCGAAATGTTTGTATTACCGGGAAGAACCAAATAAGCCACCGTAGATATAACGTAGAGATGGCTTATTCACGGGAGAAGTGCGTTTTGCAAAGGAGATTATATTTTTTTGCAGCTTATCCGTTCTGGCTAACGGCGAGAGTGGTTTTACGCTTCGTACTCTCCGCCTGCTCAGGATCAGCTTTCACCAATAAGGCATAAATCAGATCCAACACAAATAACTGGGCAATTTTGGTGCCGATAGAGTCACCTTGTAATTGCCCCTGACGGTTGCCATTGATTAATACATAATCGGCCAGTTCGGTAATGCGCGACCCCATATTATGAGTTAAGGCAACGGTTGTCGCTCCGGCCTGTTTTGCCAGCCGCAATGCCTCTACGGTCTCTGTAGAAGTACCTGAATGGCTAATACCAATAGCGACATCACCGGCTTTCATTAATGAAGCCTGCATATACATAAAATGATTATTGGTTGCGGCATCGACTCGCAGGCCGATACGCATTAATTTTGCCTTGGCGTCTTCGGCAGTAATACCGGAAGACCCTACGCCAAAAATACAGATTCTGTCTGCCGGACGCAGCAAGCTAACCACTTTTTCAACACATTCCAGCGACAGCAAATTCAGGGTTTCTGATAACACATTATTAATTGCCACCTGCAATTTACTACCAATAGTCAGGGTATTATCGCTATCCTGAACATCCGCGTCTAACAGGCTATTTTCATTATTTGACGCATTGCTGGTTGCAACTTCGATGGCCAAATCCATTTTGAAATCATGGAATCCCTTATAGCCCAGCGTGCGGCAGAAACGAATAATGGTGGCTTCGCCGGTTTGAGTTAATGAGGATAATTCAGCAATAGAAACCTGAGTCACTTTAGCCGGCTCCGTCAGAATATAGGCCGCAATACGCTGAGCAGAACGAGTCAGGCTATTTTGCATCGCCCCCAAGGCATCAAGAATTTTTCCAGGCTGGAAACGTGGAGTACCCGTTTTCATCACAAACACCTCAGGGTGAGTTTAAATTTGGTGGGCATGATTACATAGTTGGCAGGCTTCGTGAAGACAAATGAGGCCGGAGAGCGGCGGTAGAAACAATAAAAAACCCCGGGGGGCCGGGGAAAATGTCAAAGATAACTAAGGTTCTTATTATAGGGAAATCAGGATAATAGAGTGTCGTCCAGCAGGCGGCGATGCACCTTCACCACCAGTTTTTTAATCGTACCAGAACCGATAATTTGACAGCCCGGCTTATGAGGCTCACCCGGTAGGAATACCGCAAACATACCGGGGAGCATACGTAATTGGCTTTTATCCGGAATTTCGGCAATAAGCTGATAATCATCCTCAGCCTGATAAGGCTCCAGATGTTCTGATGGCGTTTGGGTTGAATATTCAATCCCTTCCACACCGCGAATGAGCAGCTGTACATCGGCATAGACAAGATGCATTTCTGCTTTTTTACTTTCCGCTGGCTGAGTGTCAAATTCCATCACATTCATAAAAATATCCTCGCCGTTAATATCATGACGACCGCAGGACAATTCGTTAACCGGTATTTCCGACAAATACGCCAGTATCATTTGAATACTTTCCGGATAGCCGCCAAAAAATTCGGGCTGATTTAAGTTACCGTGAATCATTTTTATGCCTTATATCCCAACGGATAATCTTAATTATTCGTCACTAGGTTGCACTATTGATTACAGCGTGGCTGTGGCCCACAGCGCTGCACCCGATAAACCGCTATCTTGGCGGTAATGAGCCGCCTGCAAAGGCGCACGATAGATGGCCGGTAACGTTTTCTGCGCCAGCCTCACTCTATCGAGATAGCCTTCGGCTAACCCCACGCTACCGCCGATCACCACCATTTCCAGATCCAGAGCCATGGTCATATCCGCCACCATTTGGGCAATGGCTGCCGCTGAATCGTCAATAATCTGTTCTGCCTGCCGCTGGCCATTTTTTGCCATGCGAAATACCTCAACGGCAGTGACCGGCTCAGCCCAGGCAGCAGTGGCTGCGCCAATGGCCGTACCGGACGCAACGCTTTCTACGCAGCCGCGTCGACCACAGCCGCACATCGGCCCGTGAGGATCGGCCAAGGTGTGACCAATATGGCCGGCCAATCCTTGATTACCGGTATGTAACTTATTATTCAGGACAATACCGCCACCCACGCCGGTTGAAACCGTCACGAACATCATATTATTCACGGCAATAGACAAAGTCTGATATTCCGCCCACGCCGCGGCCTGACCATCGTTTAGCAGCACACAAGGCACATTCGCGATGCCTTCAATACAAGCTTGCAGTGGAAAATGAGCTAAGCCACCGAGGTTGGCAGGATTTAGCGCCGTGAGATAACCATTACTAACAATCCCCGTTGAAGCCACACCAACAAAATCAACATGTTGTCGATGGGGTTCAATCAATTGTTCCAGCGTTCTTTGCAACCGTTCTGCGTCTCCTCGCGGAGTGGCAATTTGCTGCCGTTGACTCAGTTCGCCTTTGTGATTCACTCGCGCGGCGGCGATTTTAGTGCCACCAATATCCAGTACCAAGCCCTGCTTCATACCGCTGCCTCTCTGTGCCTCAGCCTCTACGCCCACCGATCACACTCCGAAAAATAAAATAAAATGGAGTTTTACTTCGAATGAAACTATCTCAACTCACTCTAATAGGCAAACAGAAAATGCGGCCAAAGGAAAAGGGACTGGCACCCTTTCCTACGGGTTCACATTTTGCTCGTTCAGTCGTTGCGCCCGTCGAATAAAAGATCTAACATGACGGAGTAAAACTTCATTTAAGATAAAATACCGGAGTTAAAAACCGTGAGCAATCCAATCCACCTCCGCCATCAGCTCCAGAACGGATTAATCGTTTCATGCCAACCGGTTCCCAACGGCGCCATGGATCGCCCCGAAATGATTGCCGCCATGGCGCAAGCCGCGCTGGACGGCGGTGCCGTAGGCCTGCGTATTGAAGGTGCCGCCAACGTGAAAGCGGTGCGTGAAGTGACCGATGCGCCCATTATTGGCATTGTTAAGCGAGATCTGCCGGGCTGCGCAGTCAGAATAACCCCATGGCTGGAAGATGTGGATGCATTGGTTGCCGCCGGAGCCGACATTATCGCTTTTGATGTAACCCACCGAGAGCGCCCCGTTTCGGTGGAAATGCTGTTTGAACGAATTAAAGCTTCTGGTCGTTTATCCATGGCCGACGCTTCTGACTATACCGACGGTATCAGCGCTCACCGCTTGGGCGTCGATTTTATCGGCACCACGTTATCCGGCTATACCTCGAAAAATACGCCGTCTGAGCCGGATTTAGCGCTGGTAAACCAACTGGCTCAGGTCGGTTGCCGGGTGATAGCCGAAGGTCGCTATAATTCACCGGCGCTCGCCGCCGCCGCGATTAAGGCGGGAGCCTATGCCGTTACCGTCGGCTCCGCCATCACCCGCATTGAACATATCTGCGGCTGGTTCACCGATGCCATCAAGCAGCGTTAGTCTTCCTGACGTGCTTAATTTTAACGGCGGAGTTATCCTCCATAAACAAACTCCCCCCCCTGCTATCTCTTCGAGTTTAAGGATAAGTATGAAAAAGTTAACCGGCCTTATCGCTGCACCGCACACTCCGTTTGATGAGCACGGTGAAGTCAATTACCCGGTCATTGACCAGATTGCAGAGCATCTGATTAATGATGGCGTAAAAGGTGTTTACGTTTGCGGCACCACGGGAGAAGGTATTCATTGCTCCGTTGAAGAACGTAAAAAAATTGCCGAGCGCTGGGTTGCTGCCGCACAGGGACAATTGAGCATTACGCTGCACACAGGCGCTCTCAGTATTAAAGATGCGGTGGATTTGTCTCGCCATGCGGAAGAACTGGATATTTTCGCGACCTCAGCCATTGGCCCCTGTTTCTTCAAGCCAGGTAATCTGGATGATTTAATTGCCTATTGTCAGACAATTGCAGCGGCGGCTCCGTCAAAAGGCTTTTACTATTATCATTCCGGGATGTCTGGCGTGAATTTGGATATGGAACAGTTCTTAATTAAAGCCGAGTCTAAAATTCCTAACCTGTCCGGCATTAAATTCAATAATGCTGATCTGTATGAATTCCAACGCTGCCTACGGGTTAGCGGTGGCAAGTTTGATATTCCGTTTGGCGTGGATGAACATCTGCCGGGCGGATTGGCTGTTGGCGCTATTAGTGCCGTTGGCAGCACTTATAATTACGCGGCTCCACTGTTCCATAAAATCATTGCGGACTTCAACGCTGGTAACCATGCTGCGGTGCAAAGAAGTATGGATCAGGTCATTGCGCTAATTCGTGTACTAGTAGAGTTGGGTGGCGTAGCCGCAGGTAAAGCTGCGATGCAATTACACGGTATTGATGCTGGTAATCCGCGGTTGCCGTTACGTGCTCTAACTAAAGAACAAAAACAAACTGTGCTGAACAGAATGCGTGACGCAGTGGCGCTGTAATCTTCCCAAGAAATATGTAGACCACTGCCATTGAGCTATAAAAAAAGCCGGTGCTAAATAGCAATCCGGCTTTTTTATACGTTTTTTTGCAGAAAATACTATAACTATAGCGACAGCAGTTTAGTCAGCGACGGCGCGAAATAATAGCTGCCGGTAACGGCCTTACTAAAACGCAGCAACTGGTCGTGCTTGCCATCCAGATCGCCGAACATGCTTAGCAATTGCTGTTCGATATTGTGTAAACGTGCGCAATAAGCGATGAAATACAGACCGTGTTTCCCACTGGCAGTACCATAAGGCAGGCTCTGACGCAGAATTTTCAGCCCCTTACCGTTTTCTTTTAAATCAACCCGGCTAACGTGCGAGGTATCAGGACGCTGATCCGGTGGCAGTTCCTGGCTATCCGACTTGGTGCGGCCAATGATTTGCTCTTGTTTTTCCTGCGGTTGGCGCTGCCAGGTGCTCAGGTTGTGCTCATAGCGCTGAACCAAAACGTAGCTACCGCCAGCGTCTTCCTCACCTTCGGCAATGACCGCGACTTGAGGCCGGTTATCACCCTGCGGGTTTTCAGTACCGTCAATAAAGCCGGTAAGGTCTCGTTCATCAACCCAACGGAAACCATGGGTTTCCTCTTCAATAGCAATAGTTTTACCGAATGCGGCCAGTGCAGCCTGAGCCAGAGAGAAGTTCACATCATGGCGCAGAGACTGAATGTGGATCAGCATGTCACGCTGGGTCGCCGGTGCCAAACCTCGTCCCAACGGCACAAAAGGCTTCAGTTCAGCAGCGCCCTGCCCGCCGGAGAGGTCATGCCATACGTCAGAACCGAAGGCAATAACCGCGCCTAAATGTGCATCAGGGTATTGTTGTTGTAACTCCACCAACGATTGGCAGAATATTTTAGAACCGCTACGGATGTCATCCAGTTCACCCTGAATTTTTGCTTCCAAAAAAATAGCAAAACGGCAATGTTCCAACAAAATACCGCTCTGAACCTGAGACATGATTTCTTCCTCAATAAAAACTGGGAGTTGGGGTTCTTCCCCCAACTTTATATTCTGTTCGACATCATACGCGACGCCTTAATTATTACATTGCGTCAGCGCAAAATAAAACAGGAATAGCCCCAATGCTAGCAGGCGGCTACCACCGTGATTTTTCCCCAGAAATAATAAAGGCTCCGACAGAGGAGCCTTTACGACGTTAAAATAATCCCATTACGGCTAAGATTAATGAGCCTGAGCACGCCAGATTATTTTACTCACTTTCCAGTTTTTCAGTGCGTCGTTTGATGGCATTAATCCTTCCGGACCATGCCAAATGCCGGTAAACAGGTAACTAACATGTTTACTTTCTGGAGCCACGCACTCTACGCTTTCGGCATCATCACCGGTAGCTTTCTGGCAGGCACCATAAGCCTGCTCAAAGATATCGCTAAATGGTGTATCCAGTTTTACGCCCCACTGGCTGGAAATATTTTTGTCCATAACGTCAATGCGTTCGACAGTGCCTTTAGGCTGGCCTGAAATAATCAGTTTAACCTGAGCGTCCTTCATCGCCTGATAAAAAGAAATTAATCTATCGCCATTGCCAGCCATGCCGCTGCGTAAGCGGTAATCGCCGTTCAGACCTTCGTTAATCGCATCCTGATTCATCGCCGTGGCGGCAGTAATACTCCCTACGCCTTCCTCGGTCACCCGCAGGCTACTACCAAACCAATTCGTGGGAGACAGGCTCGACCAAGAAAAATTTGAGAGCGCAGAACACCCCGTCAGCAATATTGGCAACCCAAGCAATAACGGGCGTAAATTCATGGTATAGCTCCTTAAAATTAACTGACAAAAACGGTGATACCGATAATCACTTGCTTTCGGCCCACAGACAAAGCCCGTTTCAGTAGAACAGCGCTCAATGATTCACTGGTTGGAGTTCAGTTTGCTAAAAAAGTGCCGTAGTCACAGCCCCTCGGTATGACAGTCGCACCAAAGAAGCTCATATTTTCGTAATCCCGCCATATTAATCGGCCACTTATCTTCACAGATGCTCTTCATTTTGCAGCCATCGGATTATTGCCAACCTATATTCCTAAACTATAATGACCGCTCAGGTCGCGATATTTAAGCATTTTTTGCGGTCTGGTTATTATCGGCGACTCAAAGGACGAGATTTCCCCGGCTATCGGACATAATCATTTATTGATTGAAGGAGCGATAACGTGAAGAAGTTCATCACAGCAGCAACATTTCTGGCTTTATGTAGCACTCCGGCATTAGCACAAACCACCACTACTCCAACTACCGGTGGCTTTGAGGGCCCGTCAACAACCCAAACTCAGCCCGCAACCCAAGGCGGTTTCCAAGGCCCAAGCGCGGCAATCACAACCGTAGATAAAGTCAAATCCATGCGTGACGACACTCGCGTCACTTTACAAGGTTATATCGAAGAGCGTTTGAGCCACGATAACTACACTTTCCGCGACAATACCGGCACGATCACCGTAGATATTGACGCCAAACGTTGGAAAGGCCAGACCATCACGCCGAAAGATAAAGTACAAATCGAAGGAAAGGTGGATAAAGACTGGAATTCAGTAGAAGTTGATGTGAGAAATATTACCAAATTGCCATAATTGAACGCCCTATCCCTCAGATCAATTCAGCGGGATAGGGTATTTTTAAGCTTCCGACTTACTCACCGCTAATACTCTTGATCGACGATCAGCCGTTTGCCAAGGCTAATACTGTCCTGAATCTCATAATCCAACTTTTCATACATACCCAGCACCGCATCATTATCGTCGCGGACCATGATATTTATTTTTGGGCAGCCGCGGGCAATGAGCTTTTTCTCAAGGCGACTGATCAGCGCATTGGCAATGCCGCGGCCACGGAAGTCCGGATGAACGCCAAGGTAATATGCGGAACCTCGATGGCCGTCATAACCCCCCATCACCGAGCCCACGACAGCGCCATTCACTTCTGCCACTAGGAATAAATCCGGATCGTGGTTCAGTTTGCGCTCAATATCCATCTCTGGGTCGTTCCACGGCCGTAATAAATCACAGCGCTCCCACAGAGTTATTACCTCTTCAAAATCATCTTGTCGAAATACGCGAATTTCCATCAGTGTTCGCCGCTGTTAATTAAAGTTGATGTTCTGATTATCGCGGGATTATCTACACGCGCAATAATAAATTGATACGGATACACATAATTAAGAGAGTTGGCTCAGGCTGACGCACCTATTATCCGAGGTCGATACCGACGATAATAACGGATTCAGGCAGAATTTTCGTAGTAGGCAACGATATTCGGTTTCCTTAGCAGTCATAAACCGAACCCACACTGACGGTACAACTATAGGCTGGAATCAGGGTATACTTAGCGGCCTAAAACACTCCCAAGCCAGTGAATATAACTCTGATGAATACACCAGACATAAACATTATCAAAACCTTTCTCTTATCACTACAGGATGACATTTGCGCCAAACTCGCGCAGGCAGACGGTCAGGCCAGTTTTACCGAACAACAGTGGGAACGAGAGGAAGGTGGCGGCGGACGCAGCCGGGTAATGGTTAATGGCACAGTATTCGAACAGGCCGGCGTGAATTTCTCTCATGTGTCTGGTGCCACCTTACCCGCCTCCGCTACCGCGCACCGCCCAGAGTTGGCGGGCCGTAGCTTTCAGGCGCTCGGTGTTTCGCTGGTCATTCATCCCCTCAATCCTTACATCCCAACCAGTCATGCCAACGTTCGCTTCTTTATTGCCGAAAAACCCGGTGAACAGCCAGTTTGGTGGTTCGGCGGCGGTTTCGATTTAACCCCCTACTACGGCTTTGAAGAAGACGCGGTGCATTGGCATCAAACGGCTAAAGCGTTATGCCAGCCTTTTGGGGAAGATCTGTACGGCAAGTATAAAAAATGGTGCGACGACTATTTCTATATCAAACATCGGAACGAAGCTCGTGGCATCGGCGGGCTGTTCTTTGATGACTTGAACACTCCAGATTTTTCGACCTGTTTTGCCTTTACTCAGGCCGTTGGCAAAGGTTTTACCGATGCTTACCTGCCGATTGTCGAACGTCGTAAAACCCTGCCTTGGGGTGAGCGTGAGCGTCAGTTCCAACTTTATCGTCGTGGTCGTTACGTCGAATTCAATCTGGTGTGGGATCGTGGCACGCTGTTTGGGCTGCAAACCGGCGGACGGACCGAATCTATTTTAATGTCGCTGCCGCCTTTGGTGCGTTGGGAATATAATTATCAACCGGAGCCTGATAGCCCGGAAGCCGTGCTTTACCGCGATTTTCTGCCGGTCAGAGAATGGGCAAATGAAACAAACGGAGAAACCTGCTGATGCAAATTTGGGTCGATGCAGATGCCTGTCCGAACGTTATCAAAGAAGTACTCTTCCGCGCGGCAGATCGCGTTGGCATGATGGTAACTTTGGTCGCAAATCAGCCGTTGAAAACACCGCCGTCAAAATTTATCCGTACCCTACAGGTTGCATCAGGATTTGACGTAGCTGATAACGAAATCGTACAACGAGTTGAAATTGGTGATTTAGTGATTACCGCCGATATTCCGTTAGCCGCAGAGGTCATTGAAAAAGGGGGAATAGCCTTAAATCCACGCGGTGAGCGTTATACGCCGGATACTATTCGTGAACGGCTAAATATGCGCGATTTTATGGATACCATGCGCGCCAGCGGTATTCAAACCGGCGGGCCTAATACTTTAAATCAACGGGATCGCCAGCAGTTTGCCAATGAACTGGATAAGTGGCTACAGCAGGCAAAGAAAAAAAACGGCTAGGCGTTTGAATAATCGCCCTGCGCTCGGTGCCAACCGCAGGGCTAATTATGTTAGAAGCGTATCTCGCCGCCAAACAAATAGGTTCTTCCTCTGGCAGTATTATTTGGGTTTTCTTCCCGTTGCTGCATCGGCATCGCGTTCAGTTTATTTAGCGAATCCGAATAGCTTTTGTTCATCAAATTCTGCACCGAAACTTTCAGCATCACATTTTTATTTAATTGATAATTGCTGTAAATATCCACAATGGTTGGAATATTCGACATTTCTTCTTTCATCAATCTTCCGTCATATTCGTCGTAATCTAACGCGGGGCTCATCCTGCGGGTCTTGCCGGTATATTTAACAATGGTGCCAACCGTTAATTTTTCATCCAAGAAGCGCAGTCCGGTATCCAGCGTCAAGAATTTATCCGGCATTTCAGCGTTGTCGCCTGCGCCGAAAACACCGCTGGCGATAGACGTCGGCTGGTCGGTATTCTCTTTGCTGAAGGACAGACGACTAAATAAGAATCCGGCGTCATAATTAGCTTCCAGCTCAAAACCGTGAGTTCTGACCGGCGTGAGTGAGTTGGTGTAGATGTAAAGATTAAAGTTACCGTCGGTTGTACTCCAATCCTCGCTAGTCATTTGATCCAACGTACAAACGCGGCCCGTCCCACACAGCATATAAGATTGGCTGGAAATATAGTTTTTAATCTTGCTGCGATAGTAAACCGCTTTAAAACGCAGCGAGTCATCTTTAAATATCAGCCCCTGGCTGGCGGAGTTAAAACCTAGCTGATAAGTTTCTGCCTCTTCACCTTTCAGGAATGGGTTCATCGAAGCCCCTCCCTCATTGGAATAAAACACTTCCTGCACGTTTGGCGCACGCATTGATTGGGTATAGCTGACAAAAGGCTGGAACCAATTCACAATATCCGCCGACAGCAGCACGCTCGGATTAAAGCCATGTTCACTTAAATTAATGTTCGCGCTGCCCTGCGGGAAACAGCGGATGCGATCGTCGCAGGCGGGTTTGAAACCTTTAAGCTTAGCTTCAGTGTAATTGAGATCAAAATTAGCCTGATAAATACCGCGATTTATTTGCAGTCCGGTATACAGACTAGAGATATCCTGTCTGCCGCCCGGTGCGAACACGTTGTTCTCCAGTATTTCTCCTGCTGTTTTATTATCCGGCTCAGTAGTTTCAATATGCTTGTAATACTCAGTATTCATCAATTTACCGCCGATTTTGACGGCAAAATCCGTATCAGCGTAGCTGAATTTGCTGACATTATTAATATCAATCGCGTCTGAACTGTTTTTAGCACTTGAGTTGGTAAATTTGTTCAATGCGTCGGAGTCATATTTTTGATTCCCGCGGCTGACGCTGGCCAATACGCTCAAATCAATCAGCTCGGAGAACGGTGTATAGTTGTATTTAATATAAAAGTCATCGCTGTTAATGTGGCGGCGGCTGATTTTATTGTTATAAGCTCGGCCAGATAGCTCGATGTCATTAAACTCATTCGGTTTGATATTCAGCTTAATTAACTGAGACTGCGGATTTTGTTTAAAGGTTTCGTCACTACCAAATTCCTGACTCATCACCCCATCGCCATTTTTATAACTGGCGTCAATACTGCTGCCGCTCACTGCTAACATCGCGCCAATACTGCCGGTATCGGTAAAAGCATCTGTTTTACCCGCAATAGCAATCATTCCGCTGCGACCAATACCGTTATTACCCAACGAGAATTTGCTTCTGATGCCAAAGGGATTACCAGAGAAAATAACGTCATCCACGCCGATAGTTCGGAAATTGGCGCTACCAGCTAGCGCATTCACGCCGTCAGCGCCGATGGCATTGCCTCTAACCACATCAACGCCCACGATAAAGTTAGGGTCGATAAGTGCACCGAATTGGGTGGTCGGGGACTGTCCATGGTTATAGGGGTTAGGCGCACTGCCATAAAAGCTCTGCGTTACACCATCCACCATCGTATTCACCCGACCAAAGCCGGTCATACCACGGATATTCACACTAACGGTTCCCTGACCGGGATCCATTTGCGTTGAGGTGCCCGGCATGCTTCTAATCACCGAATCTATTGATTGCAGGTCTTTGCTTTCTCCGCGAGAACTGAATGCGCCTGGCTTTTCCAACGCACTGTTTTCAGGCGATGTTTTTGCTCCTGACACCGTTAACGGGCTGAATACCATTCTTTCCTTGGTATTGGCCGATTCAGTTTCAGCCTGAGTTATTGCTGACAATCCGATAAAAACCAATCCGGCTCCCATTATTTTTACCACTAGATTAACTCTCATAAATCCCTCAAGAAATTAATTTAAAATTCCGTATTAAAAACTTGCTCGTGTTATAGCGTTCAAATAGCCGTGCAGCATTCATACCCAATATGAATACTCTGGATTTTATTCTTATTATTTTCTTACTTGTTTACCCCACATTTTTATGTGGAATTATTTTACTTTTTCGTCCATTGCTAAAATAAAGGCGTATTCCTGGGCACTATTTTTCAACCTACTGAGACGACCAGATTTACCACCGTGCCCGGCACTCATATCCGTGGTTAATAAAATAATATTATCTCCCCGATTAAACTCTCGTAATTTAGCCACCCATTTGGCTGGCTCCCAATATTGCACCTGCGAATCATGTAATCCGCTAGTGACTAATAAATTAGGATAATTTTTAGGAGAGATATTGTCGTAAGGGCTATAGGCTCGTATGACCTTATAATCAGATAACTTTTCAGGATTCCCCCATTCCCCGTATTCATTGGTGGTTAACGGTATCGAGGAATCTGACATAGTCGTCACAACATCAACAAAAGGCACCTGCGCCACTACTGCGTTAAATAAAGTGGGTTCCTGATTAATGACCGCCCCAACCAGCAGCCCCCCGGCGCTACCGCCCATGGCATACAACCGCTCCGGCTGGCCAAAGCCTTGCTGTACCAAACCTTGAGTAACATCGATGAAGTCATTGAAACTGTTTTCTTTTTTCGCCAGTTTACCTTGTTTATACCACCCCTGCCCCAGCTCCCCGCCGCCGCGCACATGAATCAAAGTAAAGATAAAACCGCGATCCAATAAACTCAGCCGGTTCGCGCTAAACGAAGGGTCCATACTCATGCCGTAGGCCCCATAGGCGTAAGCCAGTAGTGGATTATGGCCTTTTTTAAATAATGATTTACGGTAAACCAGCGACGCCGGAACCAACACCCCATCGCGGGCCGTAACCCAGATACGCTGGCTTTGGTATTCATCGCGATTAAAATTTTTTACTTCCTGTTGTTTCAGCAGAGTTTTCTCTCCGCTAATCATATCCCATTGATAAGTTGAGGTCGGCGTGGTCATTGAGGAATAGCGATAGCGCAGAACGTGGCTATCTGGCTCCGGGTTATAGGCCAGCCACGCCATATAAGTCGGGTCTTCTAAGGTCAACGGCTGCTGTTGCTGACTCTGCCAATTGATTTTACGAATATGAGTTAAGCCCTGCTCCCGTTCAGCGACCACCAGCCAATCGCGGAATAACACAAAATTCTCTACGTCTTTAGAATCTTCCGGTGCAATCAGCGTTGTCCAAGAGGCTTCCCCGGATACAGTCTGATACAAGCCAAAATTAGGATGCTGATGATTAGAGCGAATATAAAATTGGTCGTTAAAATGATCGATGTAGTATTCACGTCCCGTTTGGCGGGCGGAGAAAACCGTTGGTGCCTGCTGTGGCTGATTGGCATCCAGTAACCGGGTTTCCGAAGTCGCGGTGCTGCTGATATTTATCAAAATATACTGGCGAGAAGTGCTGGGCGATAAACTGAGGTAATAGCTATCGTCATTCTCCTGGTAAACCAAGACATCATTTTCTGCTGGCGTACCGTATTGATGGCGAAAAACCTGATACGGCAATAAAGTTTGCGGATGATTACGTACGTAAAACAGAGTGTTATTATCGTTTGCCCACACCATATTGCCCGAAGTGTCATGAATCACTTCATCAGACCATTGTTTGTCGGCAATCTGTTTTAAATGGATGCTGTATTGCCGACGAGACAGCGTATCTTCCGCCACAGCCATACGCTGATTATCACGGCTGACGCTCAGCCCACCCAGCTTATAGTAATCATGCCCCTGCGCACGCTGATTGGCATCTAGCAACACTTCCCATTCAGCATCAGGCACTTCCCTCTGCCGTTGGTACTGCGCATACTCTTTACCCGGTTGATAGATTTCCTGGTAACGATATCCATTAAGACTATAAGGTACCGATTGATCCTGCTGATTTACTCGCTTCAGCATTTCTTGATATAGCGTATCTTGCAAGGTAGTGGTTGTTTTAAGTATAGATTCAGCGTAGCTATTTTCAGCCTTCAGATAATCAATAACCTTTTTATTCTTGCGGTCGTCATCTCGCAGCCAATAGTAATTATCGACGCGAGTTTCTGAATGTAGAGTTAATTGATGTGGATGTTTTTCCGCAATAGGTGGCGTTGGCTCAGTCATCTCAGCCGCACCTGCAAATAAGGAGAAACTGAATAAACCGAGATAAATAATCGAAGGTATTAAGCAATTACCCGCATTAATCTTAGGTGATATAAAATATCTCATAGTCCCTCTGATATAATTAAATACTGTCTATTTTATTTACTACAAATTCTGTAGCTAACCGGGTCATCAAAAGACAAATGACCTCACCTAGGGTTATTTAACAATTAGAATCAGTGATATTACTGTTGATTAATTAAACTAAAATCAATAGGAAGCGTGACGGTAAGTCTCCCCTGATACAATATTGATTCTGGCGGTATCGGCAGTGGCTGCGCTTTTTCCAGCATTCTCATCGCCTCACGATCGAGGGATTGTGTACCAGATGAGTTTATTTTTTTGCTGCTAAGAATATTGCCACGATAATCAAGAGTAAATTCAACCAAGACGGTTCCAGTTCGGTTACGTACCTGCGCTTCGGCAGGATAACGTTTAAAACGATTAAGATGCCCTCTTACCAAACTTTCCCAGGAAATTTTGGCTTCCACTTTTGCGTTGGCATCGCTATTTATCGGCGCGGCAACGCGTTCAGAAGGCTGACTTTGTGCCACTGGGGCAGCACTGCTGGCAGCAGACGCCAACGCAGCTGGGCTGGTAATAGCCTGAGGTTTCTCCGGCTTGGGCTGTTTTTGCCGCACTCTAGGCTCAGGCTTATTTTCAGCCACGATAATTTTGGCTTTTTCAACTCTGGCCAGCTTCGGTAACTCCGGCTGCTTCTCTACGCTTTTCTGGGGTTCAGAAGCCGCCGATGAGACTGTCTGCTGCTCACCGATTGGCAAAGGTTTCGGCGTAGCTGGCGCTTCAATGTGCGCCGACCATTGCATCATCACTGCGGGAGGCGGCAAAGGTAACGGAGGCAAGGTTTCAGCAACGCCAAAGATCAACCACGACACTGCGAGATGAGCAGCGATAGCCAGAACAAAACCTTGGCCAACTTTCGGCTTTGGTAAAGGTTGATCGTATAAATACAGTGAATGCATGGAATAATTAGAATGCAAATGATTATCAATTATATTTGACAATGATAATCATTTGTAAATGAAATTAACAGTCTCTTTTCAGATTCAGTGCAAATAAATGAATAATGCGACATAAAATGTCGCATTTGTTGCGCTGGGATAAGGAAAAATTCTTGACGTGGCGATGTTTTTTCGCTCGGCGACATTCTTAGCGCGGTAAAGTCTTTACCGGTACAGACCACAGATAATCTGCATTTTCTGGCCCTACGTTAGCGCCCTCTTCAGCCAGCATTAGCACCAACGGGTGTGAAGCCGCTTTAAGATCCTGCATATGCAAAGGCACCCCAATATTTTTCGCCGCATGATAACCGCCGGCAATTAATAGTGTTGGAGTGGGCGCGGCCAGCAAACGTTCAGCCATACGGCGGTCGCGCTGCTGCTGAATGGCCACCATTGAAGCTAATTGCGAAGCATCAATTTTATTATCGTGAGACGCACGAATTAGCTTTTCCAGCGCCGCGCGCACTTCTGGCGTGGTAGAAAGTTTGCCCTCTAACGGCGGTTTTTCCTTATAGATCGCCATGATTTCATCTCGATCCAAATTCGCCGACCACACGGGATAAGGCGCACGCATCACCGTCATTGCCAGATCGCCGTACAGCGCCCAACTCCAGCCCGGCTGCCAAGCCAGCAGCTCCACAATTCGACTTTCCCTAACACGAGGCTCTTGCTGTAGCCAGGACTTAACCTTATCCACCTTGATCTGTTGGTTCGGATTCAACATTTCCAGCAATACACTGCCCTGTGGCCGTTTCTGTGCCAGATTTTCTATCAACCACCGCTCGATTTGATGGTGATAAAGATTATCGTGTTTCTCACCCACGATCACTTGAGGAGCACCCGCCAGCTCATCCACTAACTGGGAGGCCGTCAGGACTTTTCCGGTATGAAGATCGGTAATAGTTCCGAAGGCGGTAATATCGGATTTATCGCTCGGAATATTTTTAGGAGGCGTAGAAGTACAGCTAATCATTAAAAACATACTGAATAATAATAAGATTCTCATTAGCAGGCGTTATCCATTTAGCGGTTTAATCGTCCGCATAATATAGATAATGATAATCATTTACAATTTGTTGCGTACCAATAATAGAACAAGAATGTTTCATTGATGTGGAAAAATAAAATCGATAAAAAAGCCTCTGTCTCGATAGACAAAGGCTCTGATTTTCAACAACGTGATTAAGTATTACAGCAACTCAGTTTGTGCCTCGACGACCGCCAGTGCCACCATGTTCACAATACGACGTACTGACGCGATCGGCGTTAAAATATGCACCGGTTTCGCCACGCCCATCAATACCGGACCAACGGTTACGCCCTCAGATGAGGTCACGCGCAATAGGTTGTAGCTGATACGCGCTGCTTCCATATTCGGCATAATCAACACATTAGCCGCACCTTTCAACGGACTGTCCGGCATCAGGTCATGGCGAATACTTTCCACCAAAGCCGCATCGCCGTGCATTTCGCCGTCAATTTCCAACTGCGGTGCCATTTGGTTGACCAATTCCAGAGTACGACGCATTTTACGGGCTGATGGGCAATCCGCAGTACCGAAACTAGAATGAGAAACCAGCGCTACTTTTGGCTCAATACCGAAACGACGCACGGTTTCTGCCGCCATCAAAGTAATTTCAGCCAGTTCTTCCGGGGTTGGATCGTCATTAACATAGGTATCAGCGATAAAAGTATTACCGGTTGGCAACAACAAGGCGTTCATCGCGCCAGCCACGTGTACGCCATCACGGAAACCGAAGACTTTCTCCACCACCGAATAGTGCTCATGATAATTGCCGATGGTGCCGCAAATCATGGCATCGGCTTCGCCGCGGTGCAGCATAATAGAACCGATCACCGTCGTATTGCTAATCACGGCACGACGCGCCTGCTCCTGAGAAACACCCCGGCGTTTCATGATCTGGTAGTACTCTTGCCAGTATTCATTAAAGCGAGGATCGGATTCGTTATTCACCACTTCAAAGTCTTTACCCGCAACGATTTGCAGCCCCAGTTTCTTCAGTCGCATATCAATAACGCTTGGCCGACCAATCAGAATAGGGAATGCGAGCCCTTGAGAAACAAGCTCTTGAGTCGCATGCAATACTCTTTCTTCTTCCCCTTCTGTCAGGACTACTCGTTTCAGCTCTTTTCTAGCCTGAGAGAAGATCGGCTTCATAAACAGGTTGGTTTTGTAGACGAATTCTGAAAGTTTCTCGACGTAAGCATCGAAATTTTCGATTGGACGCGTGGCTACGCCAGAGTCCATGGCCGCTTTGGCTACCGCAGGGGCGATTTTGACGATCAGGCGTGGGTCAAAGGGCTTAGGAATAATGTATTCAGGGCCGAAGGACAGGTCTTGTTCGCCGTAGGCTGAAGCCACTATGTCGTTTTGTTCCGCCAGAGCCAGATCGGCAATAGCGTGAACGCAGGCCAGCTTCATCTCTTCGTTAATGGCTGTGGCACCCACATCCAGTGCGCCGCGGAAGATGAACGGGAAACACAGAACGTTATTCACCTGATTCGGATAATCCGAACGGCCGGTACAGATTATCGCATCAGGACGCACGGCTTTCGCCAGCGGCGGTAAAATTTCCGGCTCTGGATTCGCGAGCGCCATAATCAACGGATTAGGGGCCATGGTTTTGACCATGTCCTGCGTCAATACGCCGGGGCCGGAGCAGCCAAGGAAAATATCGGCGTTTGGAATGGCATCTCCCAAAGTACGCTGGCCGTTATCCGTAATGGCATACGCGGCTTTGGTCGCCTCCATATTGGGTTCGCGACCTTGATAAATAACGCCTTTTGAGTCGCAAACCGTAATATTGTGACGTTTCAGCCCCAGTGCAACCAGCAGATTCAGACAGGCAATGGATGCAGCCCCTGCCCCGGAAACCACCAGCCTAACATCAGAAATATCTTTCTCAACTACGCGCAGACCGTTCAGAACAGCTGCAGTACAAATAATCGCAGTGCCGTGCTGATCGTCGTGGAATACCGGAATGTTCATCCGTTCGCGCAGTTTTTGTTCAATATAGAAGCACTCTGGCGCTTTAATATCTTCCAGATTAATACCGCCGAAGGTCGGTTCCAGTGAGGCGATAATGTCGATCAACTTATCGGGATTATGCTCGTCAACTTCAATATCAAAAACATCAATACCTGAGAATTTTTTAAACAGAACGCCCTTGCCTTCCATAACCGGTTTTCCGGCTAAAGCGCCAATATTACCTAGCCCCAGCACCGCAGTGCCGTTAGAAATCACCGCAACCAAATTGCCGCGCGCAGTATATTTATAGGCAGCCAAAGGGTCGGCCGCAATCTCCAGACAAGGTGCCGCTACGCCAGGAGAATACGCCAGCGCCAGATCTCGTTGCGTGGCCAGCGGCTTGGTTGGCGAGACCTGGATTTTACCCGGAGTGGGATATTGGTGAAAATCCAGGGCACTTTGTTTCAACTGTTCGTCCATTATAGGATCCCTTTTGCTTTTATATGTTGAGAGGTAAAATCAGGAACAGAACCAGTATAGTGAGTCAATAGGCCTAAACCATGAAGCAGCCCAAACTCTTCGCAACATTTTACGCTTTAGTTACTTACATAAGATGAATTTGTTGAAAAGTGCCTCGGTCATTCAAACCAGCCCTTAATCTGCGCATGCTGTAGCAGCATGATGGTTTTGCCGTCTTTGATGCGACCATCGGCAATCATCGCCAGCGCTTCTTTGAAGGGAATTTCCAGAACCTCTATATCTTCGTCATCAATACCGCCACCGGCATAAATACGCTGTTCCGGCAGATATTCCGCAGCAAAGAAATGCACCAGTTCGGTGACGCCGCCGGGTGACATATACGCAGCAAATAGTTTTTCCACTTCGCCAATTTCAAAACCGGTTTCTTCTATCGCTTCCCTGCGAATACAGTCTTCCGGAGTATCCGCATCCAACAGACCAGCGCAGGCTTCTAATAACATGCCGCTTTCATTGCCGTTAACATATGTAGGCATACGAAATTGGTTGATTAATATTACGGTTCCTTTGGCGCGGTTATATAACAAGATAGTGGCACCGTTGCCTCGGTCGTAGACTTCACGCTCCTGATGGACTAACTCACCGTTTTTTCTTTTTAAGTCGTAAGAATATTTATTCAGCACATACCAATTATCAGATAATAACGTGCGTTGGATATTCTCGATTTTTGCTGACATATATTCAGTCCGTATCATGTAATTGAAGTTTTTTTTCCTGGCGCTAGCTAACGCTAGTGGAGATAACTTTGCAATAAAAAAACACCTCGTCAGCAAAAGCCAGCGAGGTGTTGAAAAATACAGCACTCAGATACGAGGAGGGAATTAAAAGCCGTTAGGAATTTCCCGCATATCCGGTAGTTTATGGGCAATACCTTTATGGCAATCTACGCAGGTTTTGCCTTCGGTAATCGCGCTATTATGCATTTTGGCCGCCACGGTTTTCTGCGCGGTGAAATCCATATTGTCGAAGTTATGACAGTTTCGACATTCTTGCGAATTATTGGCTTTCATACGCGCCCATTCACTCTGCGCCATCGTCAGCCGGTGCGCCTCAAATTTCTGCGGCGTATCAATCAAACCAAAGGTTTTCGCGTACAGTTCTTTACTGGCTTTGATTTTACGCAACATTTTCGGGCCCCATTCGTGCGGAACGTGGCAATCCGGACAAGTGGCTCTGACGCCGCTGCGGTTACTGTAGTGAATAGTGCCCAAATATTCCTGGTACACGTTGTCTTTCATTTCATGACAACTGATACAGAACTTTTCGGTGTTAGCCATTTCCATTCCGGTGTTGAAACCACCCCAGAAAATAATCCCAGCAACAAAACCGATCAGCAGTAACGTCCCTAGCGCCAATCGGCTCGGCCTGCGCCACCACTGCCATAACCGCCGGATCACACCCGGTTTTTTTTCCTCTGTCATAACTACCTCGGTTATTTACCAAAGCCCGGTGCAGGCTGGAAGGTGTTTTCTACAATGGGCGCCGCGTCCGTTTGCGGCACATGGCATTGCAGGCAGAAATATCGACGCGGCGAAACTTCGCTCGATACTTTTCCATCACGATCGATAAAGTGGGTCGGACTGACGCGCGGTGCACCGGTGGTGCGATAATGTTCCACGCCGTGACATTGTAAGCAGCGATTGGTGTTTTTGCTGACCTGATAACCCTCCACGCTGTGAGGAATCATCGGTGGTTGGTTAACATAGTTCAGCGCCATACGCTGTTGTTGTTTAGGCATTTTTACCTTGCCTTCCTGAGTTCCGGACACCTCCGGCGATTGGCTCAAATCCATTTCGACATTGCTGGCGGCATAAGCCGCTCCGCCCAAAATCAGTGCCACTAGCACCAACCAGCGGCTAAACGACTTAAACATTTTGTTGTTCATTATTTGGCTCCCGAAAGACACTTCATCTTTCCCTAAATCGGCCTGCGTGCCTTAAAACGGCTCCGACAGCAGGCTGGGTATCAGGGTTAAACCTTTTCCAATTTCACCGCGCATTTTTTAAAGTCGGTTTCTTTGGATAACGGATCGGTGGCATCCAAGGTCAGGTTATTGACCAACTGCGCCGCATCGAAGAACGGCATAAACACCAATCCTTGCGGCGGACGGTTACGGCCACGGGTTTCCACCAGAGAAATCACTTCACCACGTCGGGAAATGACTTTCACTTTGTCCCCTCGGCGTAGATCCCGCGCTCGCGCATCCAGCGGGTGAATAAACAGCACCGCTTCAGGGAAAGCACGATGCAGCTCCGGAACCCGACGCGTCATAGAACCGGTGTGCCAGTGCTCCAGCACGCGACCCGTTGACAGCCACAGGTTATATTCTTCATCAGGACTTTCTGCCGCTGGCTCATAAGGCAGCGCAAAAATCACCGCTTTGCCATCAGGTTTACCGTAGAAGCGCACGCTTTCTCCGGCTTTTACGAAAGGATCGAAACCTTCCCGGTAGCGCCACAGGGTTTCCTTGCCGTCCACCACCGGCCAGCGCAGACCTCGCTCCTGATGATAGCGATCGAAAGGTGCCAAATCGTGACCGTGGCCGCGACCAAAATCGGCATACTCTTCGAACAGCCCTTTCTGGATATAGAAACCAAAATCACGCGCTTCATCGTTCAACTGATCAGCCGGAATTTCGCTTAATGGGAATTTATTCACCACGTTGTTGGCGTACAGCACGTCAAACAGCGTTTTACCGCGATACTCCGGTTTCTGATCCAACAATTGAGCAGGCCATACTTCTTCCACTTTGAAACGTTTGGAAAACTCAACCATTTGCCACAGGTCGGATTTGGCCTCACCCGGTGATGGCACCTGCTGGCGCCAGAACTGGGTACGACGCTCAGCGTTACCGTATGCGCCCTCTTTTTCTACCCACATTGACGTCGGCAAAATCAGGTCTGCGGCCAGCGCGCTGATGGTCGGATAAGGATCGGAAACCACGATAAAGTTACGTGGATCACGCCAGCCCGGCATACGTTCTTCGTTGATATTCGGCCCGGCCTGCATATTGTTATTACACATCACCCAATACGCATTAAGAGTGCCGTCTTTCAGCGCGCGATCCTGAGCCACGGCGTGCAAACCGACTTTCTCTGGGATCGTACCGGCTGGCAGTTGCCACTTGGTTTCAGCAATTTGGCGATGTTTCTCGTTGGTCACCACCATGTCGGCCGGTAAACGGTGAGAGAAAGTGCCCACTTCACGAGCAGTGCCGCAGGCGGAAGGCTGGCCGGTGAGAGAGAACGGCCCGCAGCCCGGCTTGGAGATTTTCCCGGTTAACAGGTGCAGGTTGTAGCACATGTTATTCGCCCACACGCCACGGGTATGCTGGTTAAAGCCCATGGTCCAGTAGGAAACCACTTTCACTTTTGGACTGGCATACAGCTGCGCCAGCGCTTCCAGTTGATCTTCCGGCACGCCGCTCATTTTAGAGGTTTTTTCCAGCGTATATTCCGCCACGAAGGCTTTGAAGTCTTCAAAACTCATCGGCTCCGACGCGTCGCTGCCTGGATTTTTCGCCGCTTTTTCCAGTGGATGAGTCGGACGTAAACCGTAGCCGATATCGGTGGCACCGCGACGGAAATTAACGTGACGATCGAGGAAATCCTGATCTACCGCGTTATTTTGAATAATATAATTGGCAATGTAATTCATCATCACCAGATCGGTTTGAGGCGTGAAGACAATCGGATTGTCAGCCAGCTCAAAGCTACGATGTTCGAAGGTCGAAAGGACGGCAATTTTAACATTAGGATCGGTTAAACGACGGCTAGTCATCCGCGACCACAGAATGGGGTGCATTTCCGCCATATTCGAGCCCCACAGCACGAATGCATCGGCCTGCTCAATGTCGTCATAGCACCCCATTGGCTCATCCATACCAAAAGTACGCATAAAACCCACTACGGACGATGCCATGCAGTGACGAGCGTTAGGATCGAGGTTATTCGAGCGGAAACCGGCTTTCATTAACTTAGACGCGGCGTAGCCTTCCCAGATTGTCCACTGGCCGGAGCCGAACATTCCCACGGCGGTAGGGCCTTTTTCTTTCAGCGCATTTTTAAATTTTAGCTCCATGATATCGAAGGCTTTTTCCCAGCTTACCGGAGTAAACTCGCCTTCTTTATCGTACTGGCCATCTTTCATACGCAGCAGCGGCTGGGTCAAACGGTCTTTGCCGTACATGATTTTCGGCAGGAAATACCCTTTAATACAGTTCAGCCCACGGTTGACGGGTGAATCCGGATCGCCCTGCGACGCCACGATACGGCCATTTTGCGTCCCCACCAGTACACCGCAGCCGGTACCACAGAATCGGCAAGGTGCTTTGTCCCATTTAATCGTATCTGCACCACCCACCACGGCTTTGGCCACGGTGGGTATGGTCATCCCCGCAGCGGCGGCGGCGGCCACTGCGGCATTGGCTTTCATGAAGTCCCGACGACTGAGTTTCATGGTTGTTCCTCACCTTGCTCATCCTGCTGGTGATATACCAGCGACACAACCAGCACGCCGGTCAAATTACGCGCTGACTCAATTTGTCTCAGGAGCACGTCTGAGCGCGCTGCCTGCATAACCACCACCAGTTTTCCCTGTTGGGCGTCACTGGTGGGTATTTCTGTTCCCGGAATCGCGAGTAACTCGTCGATTAACCGGGGAATGCGTTCCGGTTTGGCTTGCACCACCAGACCGCAAACATGCCATTCTTTATCTTCCATCTTCGCTCCGGGTAAGAGTCACGGCCTGTACCGGACATCCGGGCACACAGGCTCCGCATCCGTTGCAGGCGTCGATCTCTAATTCTGGTTGGGCAATGCCGTTTAAACGCGGGCGGAATCCGATCGCCCGGCTTTCGCAGCTATCCTGACAGCTACGGCATTCGATGCCTTTAAAAGGCAGACAACTTGCCGAGAATGTGGCTTTCAACTGCCACGGTTCGCGATCCGGCGAGGTAAAAACCGGTGCCTCGCAGGCGGTTACGCAATGAGTACAAAAAGTACATTCGGCACGTTGGAAATCTATCTCGGGGAACCCCCCGCGGCCGGCAATAAGCACTCCGGTTTCGCAGGCGTGGATACAAGCGTGGCAGCGCGTGCAGCCAGCCGTGAACTCAGCTTCGGCAACCGACCAGGGCGGCCGGATAACGGAAGACGAATGGTCAGCATTGCGCCGCCAATGCCCTGAAAGCAATCGGCGTCGGGACAAATCGGCCATACTGATACCCTTGACATTGCTGGCAACACTGCTTGCCATTTATTTAAATACCTAATTGCTTCCAGATTATTATGTGGTTTAGCAAATAGGACCCGGCTGCTCTGGCCGGAAAATCAAAATGGTGATAATTATTATTATTCGTATTACCACTAAATGGTTTCCCTAGTTTGGTAACAGTAGATACCCAATTATTGGTAAAAACATAATTACCCTTTAGAGTTAATCAGAGGGAAAGATTGCGCCAGATCAATTATTTCCAGCGTTATTTGTCCTTTCCCTCCTGCTTTAACCGATTTGCGTTATTTATATTTTTACATAACGATTTAACTAACGGCTGAATCAAGATTAAGCCAAGATGAGCACGATCAGTATTTTCATGATTATTTTATTTATCAAATAGAATAATCAAGGTGATCTTATTTATTAAATAATTCGCATAACTGTATGCATATAAAATTAATCACCTAATAACCGTTTTACCGTGTTATATAGACAGAAATCATGAATTAAAGCAGAACAGGTTTATAATATTCAGGGCGGTTGCGGTACAATAAATAGCGGATCGTACCGTTTTAACGGAGCGTAATGGGTTCCAGGTTACGCAATAAAAAGAATCCACTTTAGGTTGGCTAAAGGTTTTTCGGCTATCACCACGTAATTCCACCATAATCTTGCTACCGGAATCGGCATAACCTTGCCTGTTGCGGTACGTTTTACTGGCTACAGGGAGCATTACCTATCATGACGACAAATCACACCATTATGATTGTTGACGACCATCCGTTAATGCGTCGCGGCATCAGGCAGCTGTTAGAACTGGAAACGGCATTTACCGTAGTCGCCGAAGCCAATAACGGCGAAGAAGCATTGGAATTGGCCAGTCAAACTCTACCCGACGTTATTTTGCTCGATTTGAATATGAAGGGAATGAACGGCTTAGACACGCTGAAAGCGTTACGTAACGACGGCATTGGCGCCAGAATTATCGTATTAACCGTTTCGGACGCCCGCAGCGACGTGTACGCCATGATTGACGCCGGCGCCGACGGATACCTGTTAAAAGACAGCGAGCCAGAAATTCTGCTGGAGCATTTGCGGCAGGCCGCTCAGGGAGAAAGCGTGTTCAGCGAAGAAGTGCACGAGTATCTCTCCTCTCGCCACGAACAGATTAATCCCTTTGCAGAACTAACCGAGCGTGAATTGGATGTTCTTCAGGAAGTTGCGCGCGGCATGTCCAATAAACAGGTAGCTTTCGAGCTACATATTTCCGAAGAAACGGTGAAAGTTCATATTCGTAACCTGTTACGTAAACTGAATGTGCGTTCACGGGTCGCCGCCACCATTTTGTATCTGGAAAACAAGCGCCACTGAGACTAACCCCGGTCAACCGGGGCTACTCTATGGCCGCTAAAATGACTTTATGGTGCTCCAGCACCCACTTTTTATTCAGCGGCCCCCAGCTTTCCAGGCAGTAAAAACCGTCATTATTTCTTATCCCGTCCTGAACAAAGGTTAAAGTGACGCCCAGCCCCGGCAAGGCTTTCAACACGTCCTGCAAGGTGCGCCGCGGCCAGCCGGTTAACGCCATTAATCGCGGCACATTGGGCTTATCACTTACACTAAGTAACCAGCACAGATAAAGTCGCCGGGCGAATACCGGATTGAGTTCCATAGTTATATCCTGTTTAAAGATACTATTTTGGTTCAAGGACGTTCTCAGGCGACATTGCTGTTCGACGCCAAACCGCCGGACATCAATCTGCGCGATGAGAAATAACCTCTGGATATCGCGAGTTATGAGCAATAAGGCAGCAAAAAAAAGCGACCTTGTGTTTTTTTACACTATCTCCTTTTTTTCTCCACGTTTCATCACTGATTCACACGTAAAGTAGCGACAGATTCACAAAAGTAATATTTTTCCTATTCCAGTGATAAGGTCACGCTTAACGAGGTTCCCGCTACATGGCAAATTTCTTCATCGATCGCCCCATTTTTGCATGGGTGTTAGCGATAATTCTCTGCCTGACCGGGATGTTGGCCATTTTCTCTTTACCCGTCGAACAGTATCCTAATCTGGCTCCGCCAAATGTGCGGATTTCTGCCAGTTATCCGGGTGCGTCGGCTCAAACGCTCGAAAACACCGTCACTCAGGTAATCGAACAGAGCATGACAGGCCTGGACAACCTGCTGTATATGTCCTCCCAGAGCAGTAATGCCGGGAGTGCCAGCGTCACGCTGACTTTCCAGGCCGGCACCGATCCAAATGAAGCCATGCAGCAGGTGCAGAACCAGTTACAGTCTGCGGTTAAAAAGTTACCGCAGGATGTCCAGCAACAAGGGGTTAACGTCTCTAAATCTGGTGATAATACCCTGATGATGCTCGCGTTTGTCTCTACCGACGGCAGCATGGATAAACAGGATATTGCCGATTATGTGGCCAGTAACCTGCAAGATCCAATCAGCCGTATTGAAGGCGTCGGCAGCGTGGATGCCTTTGGTTCCCAATATGCTATGCGCATTTGGCTCGATCCTTCCAAGCTGACTAACTACCGATTAACCACTCAGGATGTCGTGGATGCCATCAAATCCCAGAACAGTCAGATTGCCGTCGGGCAGCTTGGCGGTACGCCTTCGGTGGATAATCAAGCACTGAATGCCACCATGAACGCTCAATCCCAATTGCAAACCCCAGAACAGTTCCGTGAAATTACCCTACGGGTGAATCAAGACGGCTCATTGGTGACCTTAGGCGATGTCGCAAAAGTTGAGCTGGGTGCAGAGAAATATGATTATCTCAGCCGGTTTAACGGGCAGCCCGCGTCGGGAATGGGTATCAAACTGGCCTCTGGTGCCAATGAATTACAAACCGATAAGCTCGTGAAAGCGCGTATTGCCGAACTGGCTCCGTTCTTCCCCCACGGGCTGGAAGCCAAAATCGCTTACGAAACTACCCCTTTCGTACAAGCCTCAATCAAAGACGTAGTCAAAACCCTGGTTGAAGCGGTGCTATTGGTGTTTCTGGTTATGTATCTGTTTTTACAAAATTTCCGTGCTACTTTAATTCCGACCATCGCCGTTCCGGTAGTGTTATTGGGGACGTTCGCCATTTTGTCGGCTTTCGGGTTTAGCATTAACACCCTCACCCTTTTTGCCGTGGTATTAGCCATTGGGCTGTTGGTAGATGACGCCATCGTGGTGGTGGAAAACGTCGAACGCGTCATGAGCGAAGAAGGACTGCCACCAAGAGAAGCCACACGGAAATCTATGGGGCAGATACAAGGGGCGTTAGTCGGTATCGCACTGGTGCTTTCAGCGGTATTTATCCCTATGGCCTTCTTTGGCGGCACGACCGGCGCGATTTACCGTCAGTTCTCTATTACTATCGTTTCTGCCATGGTTCTGTCGGTTTTAGTCGCTCTCATCCTGACGCCAGCGCTGTGCGCCACCTTACTCAAACCGGTCGTAGCCGGGCATCATCACGGTAAACGTGGATTCTTTGGCTGGTTTAACCGTATGTTTGACCGCAATGCGAAACGCTATGAAAACGGCGTCGCTCGGGTTTTACATCATAGCCTGCGCTATATCCTGGTTTATTTACTCTTACTCGGCGGCCTGGCGTTTTTATTCCTCAAGTTACCGACTTCGTTTTTACCGCAGGAAGACCGCGGCGTATTTATGGCTCAGGTTCAGTTACCCGTCGGTTCCACTCAGCAACAAACGCTGAAAGTAGTGGAAAAAGTGGAGAATTACCTCCTGACGGAAGAAAAAAATAACGTGCTATCGGTGTTTTCTACCGTGGGTTCAGGCCCCGGCGGTAACGGGCAAAACGTTGCTCGCCTGTTTGTCCGTTTGAAAAGCTGGGATCAGCGATCCAACAGTCAGGATTCTTCTTTTGCCATTATTGAGCGGGCAACCCAGGCTTTTAAAAAAATTACTGAAGCCAAGGTTTCAGCCAGTAGTCCCTCAGCAATTTCAGGTCTGGGCAACTCCTCTGGCTTTGATCTGGAATTGCAGGACCACGGCGGTCAAGGGCACGATAAATTAATGGCCGCGCGGGATGAACTGTTACAGCTAGCGGCCAAACAGCCAGAGCTGACGCGAGTTCGTCATAACGGTCTGGACGACAGCCCGCAGCTGCAAATCGATATCGATCAACGCAAGGCTCAGGCACTGGGCGTATCGCTGGATGATATTAATAACACGCTGAAAACCGCCTGGGGCTCAACTTATGTGAATGACTTTGTCGACCGCGGACGGGTGAAGAAAGTTTACGTTCAGGCGGAAGCTACCGCTCGAATGCTGCCGGAAGACATCAATAAGTGGTATGTCCGGAATAATAGCGGCGGCATGGTGCCTTTCTCTGCCTTTGCCACTACCCGCTGGGAATTTGGCTCGCCGCGTCTCGAGCGTTACAACGGTTATTCCGCACTGGAAATTGTCGGGGAAGCCGCCCAAGGCGTCAGTACCGGCGCTGCAATGGACATCATGGAAAAGCTGGTGAGCCAGTTGCCGAATGGTTTCGGGCTGGAATGGACAGGCATGTCCTATCAGGAACGCCTGTCCGGTTCACAGGCTCCGGCGCTTTACGCTATCTCGTTATTAGTGGTGTTCCTGTGTCTGGCAGCGCTGTATGAGAGCTGGTCTATTCCGTTCTCCGTTATGCTGGTAGTGCCTTTGGGGGTGATTGGTGCCGTCGCGGCGACCTGGATGCGCGGGCTGGAAAACGATGTGTATTTCCAGGTCGGATTGTTGACTATCATCGGGCTATCGGCCAAAAACGCCATTTTAATAGTCGAGTTTGCCAATGAATTAAATAACAAAGGCAAAGATCTGGTTCAAGCCACGCTGGAGGCCTCGCGTCAACGCCTCAGACCTATTTTGATGACTTCATTGGCCTTTATCTTCGGCGTATTGCCTATGGCTATCAGTCAGGGCGCAGGCTCTGGCAGCCAGCACGCTGTGGGTACCGGCGTCATGGGCGGCATGATTTCAGCGACGGTTCTAGCCATCTTCTTCGTGCCATTATTCTTTGTTTTGGTTCGCCGTCGTTTCCCGGGAAGGCCGATTCGTGGGAGCCAGCCTAATCAGGCTGATGAGCACTAATTCTTTATTCATTCACAATGATTGCGCCAATCGTTCACTATTTCAGTGAATTGATTGGCGCCACATCTTCAGAAAAAAATAACGATATTGTATGAGTGAATGATTAATCAATATTAAATTTTCCTTAACAATCCCCTGCTAAATTATTTCCTAATAAATAGAGGAAGTAATACATTCAGCGGAGAAAACCACATTATTAATGTCGACTAAAAAGTTATTGTTATTTGATAAGTTATTCATCGGATAACGTGAATAATATTGACGACATCTAAAATAGCTTTCATATCAAACGTGCCGTGACCCAAATAAAAAAGGCAGATTCTTTGAGAACCTGCCTTTTTGCGAGCGAGTCACTCGCTCCCTGGATAAATCTAAGTCATACAAAATAGCATCAACCGCTATTACTCATTTATCGAATTATGCCTTACGCAGCATTGACTCGATAAACTCTTTCCATGTGTTTAACTCTACATCAACCATAATGTCCTCTCTAATAACCGCCGTGATTATACGATTAGTTTTCGAACAAATAAAGGCGAAATAATAGACTGATCCTTTAGGATATAATTTCGTTGGCGGAGATATTGAAATAACTCAGGTTATTACACATGCAGGCTTGCCTGTTTCAGCCCGACGGAGTAGCGTGCGGGTTATTCTCACATTAACGCGCCATATGCCATGAAACACACCATAGATTCTCTGGAAAAACTGGGCCGTTATGACGATGCCATGACTTTGGCATTCAAATTACTGGTTGAAGATCCCCATAACGGTAGCCTGCTGCATAAAATTGCCTCGTTGTACGACGTTCAGGGTTTAGAAATGCAGGCGATTCCATTTTATCTGACCGCCATTGACAACCATCTGGCCGCAGAAGAATTACAGGCAGTTTATCTGGGATTAGGCAGTACCTACCGTACTCTGGGTCTATATAAAGAATCGCTGGATGTATTCGAAAAGGCATTAACGCAATTCCCTGATGCCAAAGAGATAACGCTATTTCGCGCCATGACGTTATATAATCTGGGCGAAACCAAAGACGCTGTCGCCTCATTGCTATTGCTTCTGGCAGAAACCTCTAACCATAAAGAAATCAGCCTATATCAACGGGCAATTCGACAGTACGCAGCAGACTTGGATCGGATTGGCTGATGCAGAGAATAAATGGCTAATCTAAGAAACGCCACCCGCAACGGGGTGGCAATTGCATTATTTCTGACTCAGTTTAATTAACCGTAGAGTTGAGAATAAACGCATTTTATCATTATCATTCAAATTCATCTGATGCACGATATCCATAAAACGTGGCCGTTCGCTCTGTTCAATGGTTTGACCGGAAGCCAGTAGCGAATAAATTTCTGCGATCAATTGCTTACTTAAATTGGCGATTTCAGGCCGGATTTTATCTAGGCTGCGTAGTTCCCATCCCTTTGCCGGTTTAGATAACCACTCGGCCCGATAACGATATTGAATCGCCTTAGCCGCATCCATCGAAGCGATAAAGAAGGGTTTAATCGATTCAGGATCAATCCCCTTTCTTTCAGCCTCATCCATCACCTGCTGCAATACCCGTTTTTCCTGCGCTAAATCTTCAATGGGCAGATGATGGGCGGCCTTATAGCCCGCGACATCTTTCATATAAGATAAACGCTGATCAATCAGCGAAAATACGCCATCTGGCCCGGCAGCACTGGCTGTAAACATCGTCATACAACATCCGAAAAAAACACAAAAGCGTAATATTCCCTGCATATTAATATCCCTATCTAAACAAGCACCGAAATAAGGATCTACGTTATCAGGACATAAACTGAAATGGCAACCCTCTCCGGCTCAACCTGCGCGAAATACCCCATTGAGGGAATACGACAATAGCCGTCTGGATTCACAGGGCATTTTGCCGCATTATGTGATGTAGCCTAAATCCGAGGTTCCATACAACTTTTGGGTTTACCCGCACTCATTTGCCCATAATTTTGTAGAGGCCATTGTTATTTATGTCAGATAGCCCGGAAAATCCCCCAATTAGCCTCTATGGCATTAAAAATTGCGACACGATTAAAAAGGCCCGCCGCTGGCTGGAAGACAACGCGATTCCCTATAGGTTTCACGATTACCGCGTTGACGGATTAACCGATACGCTTTTGCAAGGTTTTATCGAACATTTAGGCTGGGAATCCCTGCTGAATACTCGCGGCACCACCTGGCGTAAACTGGATGAAGCGCAGTGCGCCGCCGTGGTCGATGCGCATACCGCCAAGGCTCTAATGCTGGAACAACCGGCAATCATTAAACGCCCGGTGCTGGAAGCGGCAAACGGCGGCATTTTGCTCGGTTTCAAACCTGAGAGCTATCAACAGTTTTTTGCAGAGGTGCGTTAAGATGAGCTGCCCCGTTATTGAACTTGCCCAACAGTTAATCCGTCGCCCCTCTCTCAGCCCAGAAGATGCCGGTTGTCAGGAGATGATGATCCAGCGCCTACAGGCGATTGGTTTTACCGTCGAACCGATGAATTTTGGCGATACGCTAAATTTCTGGGCGTGGCGCGGTGAAGGCGAAACCCTGGCTTTTGCCGGCCATACCGATGTGGTGCCCACCGGCGATGAAAGCCATTGGACTAATCCGCCGTTCGATCCGGTCATTCGGGACGGTATGCTTTATGGCCGTGGTGCTGCCGACATGAAAGGTTCACTCGCCGCAATGGTAGTGGCCGCTGAGCGTTTCGTCGCCGCTAATCCGAATCATAAAGGGCGTCTGGCCTTTATGATCACCTCCGATGAAGAAGCGAAGGCGATTAACGGCACGGTGAAAGTGGTCAACACGCTGATGGCACGTAACGAGCGGCTGGACTATTGTCTGGTTGGTGAACCATCCAGCACTGAACGCGTCGGTGACGTGGTGAAAAATGGCCGCCGCGGGTCAATCACCGCCAATCTGCGTATTCATGGCGTTCAAGGTCACGTCGCTTATCCTCATCTGGCGGATAATCCGGTGCATCGCGCGATGCCTGCATTGCAGGAACTGGTTACCACTCAATGGGATGAAGGCAACGAATTCTTCCCGGCGACCAGTATGCAAATTGCCAACGTGCAAGCGGGAACCGGCAGCAACAACGTTATCCCAGGCGAACTTTACGTTCAGTTTAACTTCCGTTTCAGCACCGAATTGACCGATGCGCTCATCCGGCAGCGTGTCGAAGCTTTGCTGGAGCGCCATCAACTCAATTACAGCATCGATTGGGTGCTTTCCGGTCAGCCGTTCCTGACCGCACGCGGAGCTTTAGTGGATGCGGTGGTGAACGCGGTAGAGTTGTATAATGAGGTGACGCCTCAACTATTGACCACCGGCGGCACCTCCGATGGGCGTTTTATCGCACTGATGGGCGCACAGGTGGTTGAACTAGGCCCGGTTAACGCCACTATTCACAAAGTAAATGAATGCGTTAACGCGGCTGATTTGCGGTTACTTAGCCGCATGTATCAACGCATTATGGAGCAATTGATCGCATGATGACCCCGGAAATGCTGACCGGCAAAACCTGTGAGCATCTGGTTCCGCTCAGTGGGAATCACCGTCTGCAACCTCAGGCCGTAAAAGCGTTTCTCGCTATGCAGCAGGCGGCTAAAGACGCTGGTCTGAATCTGCAACCCGCTAGTACCTTTCGGGATTTTGAACGACAATTAGCAATCTGGAATGGTAAATTCCGCGGTGAGCGGCCAGTATTAGATCACAACAGCCAGCCGCTGGATATTTCAGGAATGAGTGCGGGCGAACGCTGTGAGGCCATTCTGCGCTGGTCAGCATTACCGGGTGCCAGTCGTCATCACTGGGGCAGCGATTTGGATATTTACGATCCGACCCTGCTGCCCGAAGGGGAAAAACTACAGTTAGAGCCTTGGGAATATGAAGCTGGCGGATATTTTTATTCTTTAACCCAATGGCTTAGCGCCAATATGGCCAATTTTGGCTTCTATCGCCCCTTCGTTGAAGACAGCGGCGGCGTAGCGGTAGAGCCATGGCATTTAAGCTACCGACCATTGGCGGACCAGGCTGAGCATTTACTCACGCCAGAACTGCTGCTTGAAGCCTGGCAACAACAGGACGTTGCCGGTATTGAGTGGCTTGCCAGCCATTTACCACTGGTATTCTCGCGTTTCATATCCACAACCAAAGGAGTGCGCCCATGCAATGGTTAGCAGATTACTGGTGGATTGTACTGATCCTGCTGGTAGGGATTATTTTGAATGGGATCAAAGAGCTGCGTCGGCTCGACCATAAGAAGTTTTTGAGCAATAAGCCGGAGTTACCGCCACACCGAGATAATAATGCTCAATGGGACGACGACGATGACTGGCCGGATAATAAGAACAAAAAGTAGCCTGCGATCATTCTTTATATAGGATAAAACAGCTAGCGTTCTGATTATTAAGCATAAAAAAGGGCAAGCGCGATATTCTCAGACGCTTGCCCTATTTTTTTGGCAGCTTATCGGAAAGCGATGAGTTCACCGCGTTTACCGGACAAAGCCTCATCCCAATAATGCTGGGGCACATAGTAACGCAGGCGTTCCAGTGCGGAATCCATCATGCCCTGATTAATCGCATGGCCATTATCTTCCTCCAAATCTAGCGTGACATCTGCGCCTAAAGTGGCTAAACGAGTCGCCGCCGCTTTACTTTGTTCAACGTTGATAACATTGTCATCTTCGCCGTGAATCAGATGGATAACCGTATCTTTTGGCGCCTGCTCCGGCAAGGTAGCAAAACGTCCACTAAATGCCACTACTCTCCCAGCCAGTTGAGGTTCCGCTTTAACCGCTTCGAGGGACATAATTGACCCTTGAGAAAAACCGACCAGCGCCGTGGCCTGCGCGCCCAGTCCGCTTTGTTGCTGCCAGTGGCGTACCACCGCGACAAACTGCGGTAAAACTTCATCAATACGTGCCTGCCGGTTATCTTCCGTTATACCCTGCACGGAAAACCATTGGCGTCCATTAACCAGGCCGCTGGCGAAAGGTCCGCCGATACTGACCACCAGCGCCTGCGGGAATTCTTTAGCAAAATAGCTGCCGATCTGCCCCATATTGACTGGATTATCTCCTACACCGTGAAAGAGCAAAATCAGCTGCTCAGCCGGTGTCGCGGGGCTTTGTACAACGAAATGCTCGTGGTTCATAGGATACTCCTTAATTCAATAAATACTGGCTCTACGGAGCCGAAAAGGTGCCCCTGTATTCAGGTAGCGATAGAAATACTATACGCCGCTGCGACGAGATGAATATCGGGTTTTCTTGAATGAGTTATTCCATTTATTGCAATGATGGGAATGGCATGGCGCTCTGATAACGCCCGCAGGTGAATCTAGCTCTGGCTCGCCGGACTAAGATCAAAACCTACTCCCCCTTTACCCTTTCCTGCCACCGACCCGTCAACGCCACATCCCATTCACTCAATCCAAGCGCAGTTTCTTCCCGCCAACGGGCAACCAGCGCTTTTCGTCCGCTAAGTTTCAGGTTTTGGCTAATCTCCGCAGTAGACACCCCTTCCTGTAAATATTGTCGCAATGCCGGTAGCGGCAAAATACTGTGCAGTAACAATCGGTTCAACGCCGCCAGACTGGCTTCTATCGGGCGGAAACCAAAGGCAAATCCAGCCAGTTCCTGCCAGTCATTTTCATCGAGAGCCGTATCTGCGCAATCGGGGAAAGGCAACGTCAAATCTATCCAACGACGCAACCAGCGCCAGTCGCGAGCCAGTTGCTCCTTTGCCGCCAAACATAGTGCTACCGCGTCAGATGTTAACGGTAAAATTCCCATTGCTGCGTAGCAACCGCTGCTTGCCTCTTTATGGCTACCGATTCTCACCAGTTCAAAACCGCAGGACTGCCAGAATTGCCATAAATCCTCGGTAAAACCAAAACTGACGGAGAGAAAATCCACACCTTGATCTTTTGCCCGCCGAGTTTCTTCAGCGATAATTTGTCGCGCAATGCCCTCACGCCGCCGTTGCGCCAGCACTGCAACCCGACTCACCCGACGAGAACGCAGCGTCGGCGCCCACCACAGTCCTCCGTGAGCCGCCAGAGACTGCGCTACCAAGCTGCCTCGCGGCCTACGCCGTCCCGCCCAAACTTCCCAAGCTAATTCCGCCGTTAATCCACCTTCATCCACCAACCATAACGCGCCAATCACCTGCCCAGCACTCACCGCAGCGGAAAAATGCATTCCCGGCGCGTCCATCAAACGTCGTAAATCCAGCGGAGAAGTTCGGTAATGAGCGCTACATAACAAACCATAAAACTCGGCTAAAAGATCGGGATCGTTGAGCCAATCCTGCTGCTGGCAACGACGGATCGTTACCAAACCGGCTGAGTCAGTGGCGATCGGATCGGTAAACAGCAACGCGCGGTCCAAACAATTTTCTAACGGATCGTTATTTGCCCAACGAATAGGATCTTTTAAAGTGAAACCTTGCCAGTGAGGTAACGACGCGCAGAACTTCAGCAAAAATCCACGTCCAGTACCTTCATAACCCTGTACGGTACTGATCAATAATACACGTGGGAAATGAACTAACATGGCGGATAGCTGCGGCGTCGGGATCGCAGCGGCCTCATCGACAATCAGCCAGTCTGCGTCATGATTGGCTTCAGTTTCAAGGTGTTGCAATAATGCATCCGGAGCCCAGAATTGTGCTTTTCTATCGCCGCAGTGATTGAGTATTTCAGTGGCTGACCGAGTCGGCCCCGTAACCCAACAGGCACCTGGCCACTGGTTTACCAGCATTCCAGCCAGCGTCGATTTGCCACGGCCACGAGGCGCGGTCACAACCCAAATATCAGCCTCAGAACGCAACAGCGCATACAAAATCGCCCGCTGCTCTTGAGTAGGCGCGCCCGTTGCCGGTTGCCAGGTTGCACGCTTGGCAAACTGCGGCGGTTGAGCCACCTGATGTTGCCGCCACACTATGGTTTCCGCATCAGCCAACATATGCCGTTGCAAATGACGAATGAAATTCGGCGTGGCAATCGGCTGCGTAAGCTCGCTCCAGCGCAGGCTGTCTTCATCCGGCTGCATTGGCCAGTTTTCCCACTCTGGCACCAGCAAAACCAACCAGCTTCCCGCCTGCAACGTTCCAGCCAAAATCGCCAACGCATCGATATTCAACCCTTGGGTAGCATCGAAAAAGCCGTGCAGGCGTTCCTGTCCCAATAAGGTTTTTGCCGATAATGGAGCAATCATTTCAGCGGAATCCGGCCCCTGTTCAGCCAGCCAAACGCCACTGCCTAATCGCTGATACAGCGCTTTCGCCTGTTGGCGGCTCCAGTCAGCGCAACCGCTCAATACCACCAAACGGCGTATGCCCTGCTGCACCATCTGCGGCTGTAAGGCAACCAGAGTGTCAATCACGTTATTGTTTACCGATAACCAGTGACAGCAAGCCAGCGGCGATTAACGGGCCAACCGGCACACCTTTAAACAGCGCTACGCCCAATACTGTGCCGACTAATAGTCCGGCGACTACCGAAGGCTGATGCGTCATCAAAGACACCCCGCGCCCACCCAGCCAGGACACTCCGATACCGACAGCTATCGCCAGAATCGATTTCCAGTGAACAAAGGAGTTAAGTACCTCGCTGGCGCTAATTCGTCCGCTGGCGATAGGCGTCATCACACCAATAGTCAGAATCAGTATCCCTATGGTTAAACCGTATTTTTCCACTAGCGGAAAATACTGGTTCAACGGCGTAATACGGATGGCCAGCAAGGTTAAAATCGCCAGCGTTACCGTCATGTTGTGACTGATAATACCCAACGCAGCCAATCCCAGCAGGATTAGCAATGTAGGATCGAGTGTAGCCATGGTCATCCCTACCTTTTAGTCAAAGTGCAATGTAGTCAAAAAGTAAAATATTCAAAAAACAAATGCCGGTCGCTAATGCGCCGGCAAGGATCGGAGAATCATGCTGTCACGCAGCGATGAAGTATTTTAGCGGCTGGCGAAAGTGTTACAACTGTTTGGGTCACCGCTGTCAAAACCGCGCTTGAACCAAGTGTAACGTTGCTGGGATGTGCCGTGGGTAAAGCTATCCGGCACCACTCGCCCCTGACTCTTTTGCTGAAGACGATCGTCGCCGATGGCCTGCGCAGCATTGAGAGCTTCCTGTAAATCACCCTCTTCCAGTACCTGTTGCTCATCCATCGCTTTGCCCCACACGCCGGCAAAACAATCGGCCTGGAGTTCCATCTTCACGGAAAGGCGGTTAGCTTCAACCTGAGAGGCCCCCTGCTGTTGCTGGCGTACTTTGGCATCAATCCCTAACAAATGTTGAACGTGATGCCCTACTTCATGAGCAATAACATAAGCCTGAGCAAAATCACCGCCAGCACCCAGCTTATTTTTCATCTCTTCGTAGAACGATAAGTCGATATATACGGTGCTGTCCGCCGGGCAATAGAATGGCCCCATAACCGATTGCCCAGTACCGCAACCGGTACGCGTTGCGCCGCGATACATCACCAGTTTCGGATCCTGATAGGTTTTGCCCATCTTCTGGAAAATAGGTTTCCAGGTATCTTCGGTATCGGCCAGCACAACCTTGGTAAACTTGGCCATTTGCTCATCTTTCGGGCTAATTGGCGCACTGGATTGCTGGGTGGTTTGCTGCGTCGGATCGCTGCCGTTGAGCAACGGCGTGAGATCCACACCGTAATAACCGGCTACCAGCACCACAATCAGGATTACCAGCCCGCCCTTGCCTCCAATCGGTGGGCGAAAACCACCGCCGCCACCAGATGAAGCTCCCCGACGATCTTCCACATTGTCACTTTCACGACGACCTTGCCAACGCATAGCTTTACTCCAGAACAGACTTTCCACTCATCGTAGAAAATCATATGGATGAATACCATTAAAAATAGTGTCGTAAGAAAGAAATGGCAGGATTTTAATCAAAAACACAGAAATAGAGGGGAGAAACGAACGCTCTCCCCTGATTAACGAGATTGGAAAAACAACGTAATCGATTGCGCGGTTAGTCTAATTTAACGCCGATACGGTGCGCAACTTCCTCGTAGGCTTCAATCAAACCACCCAGACTTTGACGGTAACGGTCTTTGTCCATCTTATTCAGGGTTTTCTTGTCCCACAGGCGGCTGCCATCCGGAGAGAACTCGTCGCCCAACACCACTTCGCCGTTGAACAAACCGAACTCAAGTTTGAAGTCCACCAAAATCAGACCGGCGTCGTCAAAGATTTTGCTCAGTACGTCGTTCGCTTTGTAGCTCAATTCTTTCATACGAGCCAAATGCGCTTCGCTAGCCCAGCCAAAGGTTGCACAGTAAGATTCATTGACCATTGGGTCATGCATGGCATCGTTTTTCAGAAACAAATCATACAGCGGCGGGTTCAGTTCCAGACCTTCTTCAATGCCCAGACGCTTAACCAAAGAACCGGCGGCACGGTTACGAATCACGCATTCTACGGGAATCATATCCAACTTTTTCACCAACACTTCGGTATCAGAAAGCAGGCGCTCCATTTGGGTCGGGATACCGGCTTCTTGCAGTTTGGTCATAATGAAATGGTTAAACTTGTTGTTGACCATGCCTTTACGATCGAACTGCTCAATGCGCTGACCATCCAGTGCTGACGTATCGTTACGGAACTCCAGTACCAACAGGTCAGGATTTTCGGTGGTATAGACGGTCTTCGCCTTCCCACGATACAACTCAGCTAGCTTTTGCATCTTATTACTCCAATAGTGTGACAATCTTTGATAAAGAATGACTATGTTGACAAAACTGGCATTAACAAAACGAATGTTAACAAAATTAACTTTACCTACAGAGCCGCGCCGCATCGTTCCAGCACCGCCCGATATAGCTAATAAACACAAAGACAAAAGGGGCCGAAGCCCCTTTGTTTAGTTTGCGCTCGTCTGGCTGAACGCGGCCTGCAACACCGCCACCAACGCATCGTTCTGCGATTGGCTTAAGGTATGGCCCTTAGGATCAATAAACTGCAAGCTGCTGCGGTTATCAAGATCGCCGACCTGAAGTTTGTAATCGCCTTCTTTCAGCTCCGGATCTTTCGCACCCAACGCATCCCAGCTACTGCTGCTCATAGATTTGTAGGTCACGGCCACGGTACCCTGTGGACGGCTGCGGTCGCTCACTTTCATGCCCATTTTCTCCAGCGCAGCTGGTAGACGTTCCCACAGCGTGGCGTAAGGTACACGGACGATCAGGTTCGGCAAGCCGGTATCGTCACTGCCGCTTTGAACATCCAGAGAACCCACTTTGCGAGCGGCCTGATTGTTTTCAGCGTCGGTACGGACTTTATCCAGACCTTCAATAATGGTGTTCAGCATTGCGCCGTTATAACGCTGAATAGCGCTATATTCGGTGACGGGTTTCCCCCCCTGCTGCAGTTCCAGTGATTTCACCACCAGCGACAACTGATAACCCTGCTCTACGACGCTCACCTGATAGCGGCCTTCGAACTGCACGTCTTCATCGCCGCGGCTCCACTTGATCCAGTCGGTAGTCAGCGTTTGATTCGCATCCTGACGGCTGGCAACCGGCAGATTCTTATCCTGAATCACGCGGGTGACCTGGCTCCAAAGGTTACGATTCTGCGGGCTACTTTCTAACAACAGCTTGCTGGTATCGCTAGTATATTCCGTGCGCGAACCGCTCAACAGCGCCAACGGCTGCACCGGAGGACGAATGTCCAGAGCCTTGCCGACGTTGCCAGTAGAACGAACTTCACGAATATCAAAATCACCGTTTTGCAACGGCAGAATCATACCAGCAGGTGCGTTAAGCGGCTTGAGCGCCGGCGCATCGAGATAGGCTTCATCTCCGCTAACCTGACGTTTATAGCGTTGATCCGTTGTACAAGCTGCCAGCAGCATGACCAACGAAACACCCACAACCTTTGCCACCATCGACTTTTGCAATGATATTGCCATCAAATTTCCCTAAGAGTTACAGCAAACCGGCGCTTTTCAACGCTTTTTCCACTACCAGCTTGGCAGGGTCAGTCAGCGGCGTCATCGGCAGACGCAGAGTGTCATTTGCCATCAACCCCAGCGCCTTACAGGCCCATTTCACCGGAATTGGATTTGCTTCTACAAATAAATGCTGATGCAACGGCATCAAGCGTTGATTTAAACGGCGTGCTTCAGCGAAATCGCCTGCGGCCGCCAAGGCACAAAGCTGTGCCATTTCACGGGCTGCTACGTTCGCAGTCACCGAGATAACGCCTTTACCACCCAGTTGCATAAAGTCCAGCCCGCTGGCATCGTCGCCGCCTAGCAGGATGAAATCTTCATCATCAACCAGCACTTGGATCTGACTTACCCGCGATAAGTTCCCCGTGGCTTCTTTTATCGCAACAATATTCTTAATTTTAGCTAAACGTGCAACCGTTTCCGGTAACATATCGCAACCGGTACGCGAAGGCACATTATAGAGAATCTGCGGCAAATCGGTACTTTCAGCAATAGCTTTAAAATGCTGGAACAAACCTTCCTGCATCGGACGATTATAATACGGCGTAACGGTCAAACAGCCAACGACGCCCGTATTGTTAAAACGTTTAGTAAGAGAAATGGCTTCCGAGGTAGCATTTGCGCCGGTTCCTGCAATGACCGGAATACGGCCATCGGCCAGATCCAAAGTCATCATCACCACATCCGCATGCTCGTCGTGATTCAACGTTGCAGACTCACCCGTCGTGCCGACGGAGACAATAGCGGCAGTTCCACTGGCCACATGATAATCAATCAGTTTTTTAAGGCTCGCACGATCGACAGCACCTTTGTCGTCCATCGGCGTTACCAGCGCAACTATACTTCCCGTAAACATCGGCCATCTCCTCCACAAACAAGTTCCTCATGGTACTTTTGACCTCTATCCAAAAGCAAGTAAACAACTGTGTTGTAAGCGCTTGGCAGCAGGTTTTTTTTATGTTTACCATGGTAACCCCATAGAGCGACACAGGAAGAGCGACTTTGCCGCAGCTTGATGAACATTATCTGGTCATAACCGCACTGGGTGCAGACCGCCCAGGTATCGTAAACACTATCACCCGCCATGTGAGCAGTTGCGGTTGTAATATTGAAGATAGCCGCTTGGCGATGTTCGGTGAAGAGTTCACATTCATCATGTTGCTCTCCGGTAGTTGGAACGCCATCACTCTGATTGAGTCCACTTTGCCGCAGAAAGGGGCCGAGCTGGATTTACTGATTGTGATGAAACGCACTAACGCGCAGGATCAGCAAGCCATGCCTGCTACCGTCTGGGTAAAGGTTGAAGTTAAAGATTCCCCACATATTATTGAGCGATTCACTAACCTGTTCCATTGTCACAATATGAACATTGCGGAACTGGTCTCAAAAACCCAGCCGGCAGAGGGCAATAATTCGCCTTTGCTACATATTCAGATCAGCGCCCACAGCCCTGCCAGCCAAAACAGTTCTATTATTGAACAAGCTTTTCATCAGCTATGTACAGAACTCAATGCGCAGGGCAGTATTAGCGTTGTGAACTACCCACAGCATGACGACCGAATGGAGAGTTAGTAATGAGCCCATTGAAAGCCGGTGATATTGCGCCAAAATTCAGTTTGCCCGATCAAGACGGTGAGCAAATTAGTTTGGCCGACTTCCTTGGACAACGCGTATTGGTTTATTTCTACCCGAAAGCGATGACGCCGGGTTGCACCGTCCAGGCCTGTGGCCTGCGTGACAACATGGATACATTGAAAAACGCCGGTGTAGAAGTGCTAGGTATCAGTACCGATAAACCCGAGAAACTTTCTCGCTTTGCAGAAAAAGAGTTGCTGAACTTCACTTTGCTTTCTGATGAAGATCATCAGGTTGCTGAACAGTTTGGCGTGTGGGGCGAAAAGAGCTTCATGGGGAAAACCTATGACGGCATCCATCGCATCAGTTTCCTGATTGACAGCGAAGGTAAGGTCGAACACGTGTTCGATAACTTCAAAACCACCAATCACCACGATATCGTGATGGCTTACCTACAGCAAAATGCCTGATTTGTCTGCCAACAAATAGGATTCAGATAAAGTAAAAGAGCGCCCAGGCGCTCTTTTTTATGGGTAATATTGGGTATTCGCCGACATTAATCAGCGTCAGGAATAAACTCTTCTGGCCAGGCATGAATCACCGCTTTCACCAGCGTCGCTAAAGGAATCGCGAAGAATACGCCCCAAAACCCCCACATTCCGCCGAAAATAATCACGGACAGAATAATGACCAACGGATGCAGATTCACCGCTTCCGAGAACAAAATTGGCACCAGCAGGTTGCCATCCAGCCCCTGAACCACCAGATAGGCCACGATGAGCGTCCAGAAATCGGCACCGATACCCCATTGGAACAGCGCCACCAGCACCACAGGAATAGTGACAATCACCGCGCCAATATAGGGAATCAGCACCGAGAAACCCACCAAAACCGATAACAGCAGCGCGTAGCGCATATCCAGGATAAAGAACACCAGATAGGTAGCAATACCCACAATCACCATTTCCATCACTTTGCCGCGAATATAATTGGTAATCTGTTGGTTCATCTCTTTCCATACCTGCCCCGCCAGGCCACGGTTACGTGGCAATACCCGGCGCACCGCATTCAGCATCTGTTCTTTATCTTTAAGCAGGAAAAACAGCATCAGCGGCACTAAAATCAGATAGATAGCCAATGTCAGCAGGCCAACTATCGAAGCCAGCGAGAATTTAACGACCGAGTCTCCCATGCCGGAAAGCTTACCGCGCATATTTTCCGCCATCATATCCACGATGCCAGCATCCACCAGTGCCGGGTAGCGTGACGGTAGGGTCTGAGCGTACGCATTGAATTGATTCAACATTTTCGGCATATCCGAAATCAGATTAATCCCTTGCTGCCACGCGGTCGGCGCAACCACCAACACCAACAGCATGGCGATACCGCCAAACAAAATCAGCACTATACTGGCCGCCCACAGTCGCGAACAGCCGATGCGTTGCAAACGAGCCGTTGGCCACTCCAGCAAATACGCCAACACAATAGCCACCAGCAGCGGAGCTAAAATGCCGCTGAAAAAATAAAGAATGCAGAATCCGGCCAGTAAAATAACCAGCAATGCAATGACTTGTGGGTCAGTAAAACGTCGGCGATACCACTGTAATAACATCTCTAACATCAGAGATTGCTCCTTGAAAACCATGACGAACCTGCGAAATACAGGTTTCTTTTGCGGCCCTTTAAGCACAGGGGAGAGCATTAATGAGTAAAACTAAGAATATTGCTAGGCAAAAGTTCCATTGTGCTGGCGGGCTAGCTAAGATAACAGACAATCTCGACACAAAGCCAAGGACAGAGCTTTTGAGATTTCTGATCGCTTATTTGTGATCCAACACGCGTTCGTGATGATTGTACTGGAGAGCAGAGCAGGGAAGAAGAACTCTTACGCATCACAGGCGTCAAAATCGTCATTACCTCAGTAGGGGCAGTCTCGTTTATGACACGTCTGTTAAGTAAAACAGTGATCGCCACATTGCTCACTACCCTGCTCTATTCTGGGATCGCGCCCGTTTCTGCCGAAACGCCGCAGGATCTGTTACCGGATATCGGCACCACCGCCGGCGGCACTCTCAGTATTAATCAGGAGTTGGCGATGGGCGATTTTTACGTCCGCCAGATGCGTGCCAGCACGCCGCTGATCGCCGATCCACTACTGACTCAATATATCAATCAGTTGGGAAACCGACTGGTGGCCAACGCCAACTCGGTGCGCACCCCTTTTCACTTCTTTATCGTCAATAATGATCAACTGAACGCCTTTGCCTTCTTTGGCGGCAACGTGGTGCTCCACTCGGCGCTGTTTCGCTATACGGATAACGAAAGCGAACTCGCATCGGTGTTGGCCCATGAGATTTCCCATGTAACTCAACGCCATTTGGCGCGTGCGATGGAAGAACAGCAGCGAATGGCTCCGCTGACCTGGGTGGGCGTACTGGGTTCGATACTTTTGACCATGGCCAGCCCGCAGGCCGGTATGGCAGGGCTGAGCGGCACGCTGGCGGGTACCCAGCAGGGTATCATCAGCTTTACTCAGGGTAACGAACAGGAAGCTGACCGCATCGGTATCGTGGTGTTACAGCGCGCCGGCTTCGATCCGCAGGCCATGCCGAACTTTATGCAGAAACTGGCGGATCAATCACGCTATGCCTCCAAACCGCCGGAAATGCTGCTGACTCACCCCTTGCCGGATAGCCGTCTCTCCGACGCACGTAACCGCGCCAGCCAAATGAAGCCGCACCCAGTGGCCTCATCACAGGATTATCTGTTTGCCAAAGTCCGTATTCTGGGGATGTATGGTTCCACCGAGTACAGCCTTAGCTCGGATTTGCTGGACACGCTAAGCAAAGGCACCACGCGGGAACAGCTCGCGGCCAAATACGGTCAGGCAATCTTGTTCTATCAGGCTAAGAAATATGATAGCGCCCGTAATGTGCTGCAGCCATTGCTGACCCAACAGCCAAACAATATCTGGTTTATCGATTTAATGACCGACATTGATTTGGGGCAGAATAAAAACGCGCAGGCGATTGCCCGGTTAGAGAAAGCCATTGCCAGCCAAAATAACGAGCCAGTCTTACAGCTTAACCTCGCCAATGCTTACGTACAGGGCGAGCAGCCAGCGGCGGCTAGCCGAATTCTGTATCGCTACACTTTCGCCCATCCGAACGATCCCAACGGCTGGGATTTGCTGGCTCAAGCCTCTGCAGCACAAGGTTTGCGAGATGAAGAACTCTCTGCGCGGGCAGAAAGTCTGGCGCTGAGTGGCAAACTACCACAGGCGATTGGCTTACTTGGCGATGCCAGCGCACGGGTAAAATTGGGCAGTCTGAAGCAGGCGCGTTACGATGCTCGCATCGACCAATTGCGCCAATTGAACGAACGTTTTCGTAAATACCAGAAATCCTGATGCGTTTAGGATGATTTTTTCAAGGAATGTAATAATGAACAACGTCACGATTTACCATAACCCGCGCTGCTCCAAGAGCCGTGAGACTCTGACTTTGCTGGAACAACGAGGCATTACGCCACAGGTGGTGCTGTATCTGGATACGCCGCCAAGCGCTGCAACGTTGTCAGAACTGCTGCAACAGCTGGGTTTCAGCGATGCCCGACTGCTAATGCGTACCAAAGATGAGTTATATAAAACGTTAAATCTGGCCGATAGCAGCCTGTCTCAAACGCAACTGTTGCAAGCCTTGGCGAATAACCCAAAACTGATTGAACGCCCGATCGTTATTCATCAGGGTAAGGCGCGACTGGGTCGCCCGCCGGAGCAGGTGCTTGAGATTTTATAATCCATTGAGATAGGTAACGATATTCAGTACAAGAATGGGCACCTTTCGGGTCCATTCTCGTTCAGTCGCTACAGCCCGAGAATATCTTTTACGAAAGGAATCGTCAGCTTACGCTGAGCAGTGATAGAGGCACGATCCAACTGATCCAGCGTCATAAACAAAGTGCGCATTTCCCTATCCAGTCGTTTCAACAGAAAACGGCCCACGTCTTCCGGTAGTTCAAATCCACGTAGTTTTGCTCGCAGTTGCAACGCCTGGAGTTTTTCATCGTCAGAGAGCGGCTGAAGCTTATAGATTTGCCCCCAATCCAGGCGAGAAGCCAGATCCGGCAAACGCAAATTAAGCTGACGCGGTGGCCGATCGCCAGTGATCAACAAACGAGTGCGTCCGGTTTCAACAATGCGGTTATACAGATTAAACATCGCCATTTCCCACTCATCGTCACCAGCAATACATTCGATATTATCGATGCAAACCAGCGCCAACTGTTCCATGCCATCCAGCACTTCAGGGACAAAATAGGCGCGCTTATCCAGCGGCACGTAGCCGACGGCTTCCCCTTGCTGCGATAGTTCGGCGCAGGCTGCATGGAGTAAATGACTACGTCCGCCGCCTTCTCGCGACCAAAAGTAGATATAACTACCGTGAGACTGATGAACAGCAGCCTGAATCGCAGCTAATAGGGATGGGTTCTCCCCCGGATAAAAACTCGCAAAAGTTTCATCATCGGGAAGATAAAGTGGCAGTGAAAGCTGTGCCGGCGTATTCAGAAGCACCTCAACCAAAACGGGCAAGAAAACCGAGAGAGCTTACCACAAAAATCAAAAGCTTCATAAAAACCATTTAGATCCTGAAAAAAGCGCCAAAGGGATCAATCTCGCCTTTCCCTGATATCACTGGCCGGTACCGCCGAATAATCCCTCAGTGGCACCGGCACTTAGCTACTATTTCGCCGCTTGGTCTTCGGCAGATTCAATCACTTCTTCATCTTTCTGGATCAGGCTAAAGACTTTAAACAGCAGACTCAGGCCAATCCCCACCACCGTTGCTAACGCCATACCTTTTAGCTCGGTCGCGCCGATGTTTATCTTCGCGCCGCTAACGCCAATGATCAGGATCACCGAGGTCAGGATCAGGTTTTGCGCTTTGTTGTAGTCAACTTTAGATTCAATCAGTACACGAATACCGGATGCGGCAATCACGCCGTACAGCAGCAGGGAAACGCCGCCCATCACTGGAACAGGCACCGCCTGAATTGCCGCAGCCAGCTTGCCCACGCAAGAAAGCATAATTGCCAGAATTGCCGCGCCGCCGATCACCCAGGTGCTGTAAACCTTGGTAATGGCCATCACGCCGATATTCTCACCGTATGTGGTGTTTGGCGTAGAGCCGAAGAAACCGGAGATCACCGTGGAAATACCGTTGGCAAACATCGAACGATGCAGACCAGGATCGCGGATCAAATCTTTTTTAACAATATTCGCCGTCACGACCAAATGGCCGATATGCTCGGCGATCACGACCAATGCCGCCGGTAGGATCGTTAAAATGGCAAACCACTCAAAACGCGGAGTATAGAAAGTCGGTAAGGCAAACCAGTGGGCTTCCCGAATGGGCGTTAAATCCACCACACCCATGCCGAACGACAGCGCGTATCCTACCAGCACGCCAATCAGAATCGGGATAATGGCAAAAAAGCCGCGGAACAATACTGAACCGAGAATAGTCACACCCAGGGTTACCATCGAAATAATGATGGTCGTAGAATCCGCCGTCGCGCCTGCCGCTGGCAGCAATCCAGCCATACCGGCCGCAACCCCTGCCAGTTCAAGCCCGATAACCGCCACAATGGCTCCCATCGCCGCCGGTGGGAATAAGACGTTCAGCCAGCCAGTCCCCGCTTTTTTCACAATCATTGCAACCAAGCAAAATAAAACGCCGCACATAATAAATCCGCCCAGCGCCACTTCGTAGCCCAATGGCAATAACAGTAATACCGGTGAAATAAACGCAAAGCTAGAACCGAGATAGGCCGGAATTTTACCTTTACAGATAAATAAATACAGCAGCGTACCGACGCCGTTAAACAGCAATACCGTAGCCGGGTTAATTTTAAACAGAATAGGAACTAAAACGGTGGCACCAAACATGGCGAACAGGTGTTGAAAACTCAAGGGAATCGTTTGCAATAACGGCGGACGTTCGCTGACCCCTATAGTGCGACGGCTCATCTTCTCTATCCTCTGACTAGGTGATTGATATTCTTAGGCTGCGGAGCAAAAAAAAGCCGACTTCTCAGTCGGCTGGTAAAACTATTTAGTACCAAAAATCTTATCACCGGCATCACCCAAACCTGGGATGATATAACCCTGTTCATTCAATCCCTGATCGATGGAAGCGGTGTATAGCTCAACGTCCGGATGAGCGGCTTCCAGTGCAGCAATACCTTCAGGTGCAGCAACCAGAACCAATACTTTAATACTCTGGCAGCCCGCTTTTTTCAGCAGATCGATGGTTGCAATCATAGAACCACCGGTCGCCAGCATTGGATCAACCACCAGCGCCATGCGCTCGTCAATGTTCGAAACCAATTTTTGGAAATAAGGAACCGGCTTCAGGGTTTCTTCATCGCGGTACACGCCGACAACGCTGATACGCGCGCTAGGAACATTTTCCAGCACGCCTTCCATCATGCCCAGACCGGCACGCAGAATAGGCACAACGGTAATTTTTTTCCCTTTAATCTGTTCAATTTCAACCGGGCCATTCCAACCATCAATAGTGACCTTTTCGGTTTCCAGATCGGCGGTCGCCACATAGGTCAGCAAACTACCCACTTCAGAAGCCAGCTCACGGAAGCGTTTGGTGCTGATGTCATTTTCACGCATCAGGCCAAGCTTATGTTTTACCAGCGGGTGTTTCACCTCAACGATCTTCATTATTTTTCTCCTATTAAGGCGGTTGACGGCCAAAAAAATCGCGAGATTATACCGCCTTTTTTTTTGAACGCCACAACCAATAGCCTGATTCAGATCAATAGAAACTGGATCTTAATTCTAGAACATGGAAAACAACGACTCCATCACAAGCCACTCGCAAACGTTTGCCTAGACTGTTAGAATTGCCGCGTTTTCTTCCAAAGCTCAAACAGCCAACCTCCGTGGGGACCTCGCAGTGACCGACAAAACCTCTCTCAGCTATAAAGACGCAGGTGTAGATATCGATGCCGGCAACGACCTTGTTGATCGCATTAAAGGCGTAGTAAAACAGACTCGTCGTCCGGAAGTTATGGGTGGATTGGGTGGATTTGGTGCCCTGTGTGCATTACCGCAAAAATACCGTGAACCTATTCTTGTTTCAGGCACCGACGGCGTTGGCACCAAGCTGCGTCTGGCGATGGACCTGAAACGTCACGATACCATTGGTATAGATTTAGTCGCGATGTGCGTTAACGATTTGGTCGTTCAGGGCGCAGAGCCGCTGTTCTTCCTCGATTATTTCGCTACCGGAAAACTGGATGTGGATACCGCAGCCAGCGTGATTACCGGTATTGCCGAAGGCTGTAAACAGTCTGGCTGCGCGCTGGTAGGCGGCGAAACCGCTGAAATGCCGGGCATGTACCACGGCGAAGATTACGACGTTGCCGGTTTCTGCGTTGGCGTTGTCGAAAAATCCGAAATTATCGACGGCAGCAAAGTGGCTCCCGGCGACGCACTGGTTGCGTTAGGCGCCAGCGGCCCGCATTCCAACGGCTACTCTCTGGTACGTAAAATTCTGGAAGTCAGCAAAACCGATCCTGAGCAAACGCACTTGGCAGGCAAATCTCTGGCGGACCATTTGCTGGAACCAACAAAAATCTATGTAAAATCTATCCTTAGTCTGATCGAGCAACTGGAGATTCACGCCATTGCCCACCTGACCGGCGGCGGCTTCTGGGAAAACATCCCACGGGTTCTGCCAGAAGGCACGCAGGCGGTAATCGATGAATCCAGTTGGGAATGGCCAGCAGTATTCAGCTGGTTGCAGCAGGCCGGCAACGTGAGCCGCCACGAAATGTACCGCACCTTTAACTGTGGCGTGGGTATGGTTGTCGCCTTACCTGCCGAACTGGCAGATAAGGCGGTTGAACTGCTGACCGCTTCCGGCGAAAAAGCATGGAAAATCGGTACGATTGCTGCATTGCCAGAAGCAGCAGAGCAGGTTGTCATCAATCCGTAACGGATCAACAAAAAGACGGATAGCGGTAGCTTCTATGAAAAAAATCGTGGTTTTGGTTTCTGGTCAAGGCAGCAATCTGCAAGCTCTGATGGACGCACAGCAACAAGGGCGACTGGCGGGTACGATTTGTGCGGTTTTCAGTAATAATCCGCAGGCTTACGGTCTGGAGCGCGCGACGCAGGCCGCGATTCCTGCTCATGCGCTAGATGCCAAAACTTTCCCTGACCGTGTCAGCTTTGATTTAGCGCTGGCTCAGGCTATTGATGCCTATCAGCCGGATTTGCTGGTGCTAGCTGGCTATATGCGCATCCTTAGCCCGGAATTCGTACAGCATTACGCTGGTCGAATGCTGAATATCCATCCATCGCTGCTGCCTAAGTATCCGGGTTTGCACACTCACCGTCAGGCTATCGAAAACGGGGATACGGAACACGGCACTTCGGTGCATTTCGTGACCGAGGAACTGGACGGCGGGCCGGTTATCTTACAGGCAAAAGTGCCCATTTTTTCTGAAGATAGCGAAGATGATGTGATTGAGCGAGTGCAGGCGCAGGAGCACAATATCTATCCGTTGGTGGTCAGTTGGTTTACCGAAGGACGATTGGAAATGCGTGAGAACGCCGCCTGGTTGGATGGTAAAAAGCTGCCCTTACAGGGTTACGCAGCCGACGAATAAAAGCTACTGCCGGTTTTATGCTAAAAGGGCCATGTGATATGGCCCTTTTTTGATCCCAACGTTCCAATGTTGTTTTCTGGCCGCCGGTAATCAAGGGTTAGCACATATCGGGGAACAGTATTCTATCCGTCACCAGATGGCTATTTGGGCACAAAAAGATTAAATCCAGTTGCGATTCAGCCTGTAACTGATGGGCTGTTCCCGGCGGTATACAAAAGATATCCCCTTGCTTAACATCATGATTTCTTAAGTTTACCAACTTCTGGTTTTCCACATCCCCCAGGTACATTCGCCCCTCTCCAGCCAGAATGATATACCACTCCTCGCCGTGAAAATGGGCATGGCATCCCACCTTTTTACCCGCTGCGATACGCGTACCGAAACTATTCAGCGCCTTCCCTTTCGCCAACTCCGCAATACCAATACCAACCACTGGATCAACTACCGCTTTGGTTATTTCTTGAGAAAAAGCTTTAATCACCTCTGTCCCCTTAAAGATTTATCAGCTAATACTGGCTGTATTTATCCAATCATTTTCAGTTAAAAATGGATGAGCATCATTGAAAGCTTAGCAGGATCAATGGCTGATGGCAGGAAAGCGGTTTATTGCTTGATTCAAGGCAATGAGTCAGTTTAAACCATAGAACAAGGTATTCACTTATCGAATATCAACCGGAACTTGCTCCGATTACAGCTGTGAACTAATTTTGACTTTAAAGAACGTATTTGAGCTTTTCCACGACAAGATTGGTGTGGGTTGCGAAAGCTAAATCTTTCGGTTTATTCTCACTCGCCATAACGGTTCCCGAGCAAGGTTGGCGCGCAAATGGGGGTCTGAAAACGCCTCTCGTACACTCCTCGTCAAGCGAGCCGCGTTTGAGCGGGAACGAATCGCGGTACGCCGTCAGTAGAGACTCAAATCATTATTGATGATAAACCTTACCCCAACATCTAAAGGAATATCTCCTCTCCCACGCCCTATGTGGTTATAATTCCCTCGCAGCGTCCGCTGTTTTATTTATTATTTCGAGGAATCCGCATGTCTAGCACTACCAGCGTCAGGCTACGTCCGATGGAAAGGGATGACCTGCCGTTTGTTCATCAGTTAGATAATAATGCCAGCGTTATGCGCTATTGGTTTGAGGAGCCTTACGAGGCTTTTGTTGAACTGTCTGACCTGTACGATAAACATATCCATGACCAGAGCGAACGCCGGTTTATTATCGAAAGTCAGGGGACAAAAGTCGGGCTGGTGGAATTGGTGGAAATCAACCATATTCACCGTCGGGCAGAATTTCAGATCATCATTGATCCCGCCCATCAGGGCCAAGGTTATGCAGGCACCGCAGCCAAACTGGCAATGGAGTACGGTTTCTCCGTATTGAACCTGTATAAACTGTATTTGATTGTTGATAAAGAAAATGAAAAAGCCATTCACATTTACAGCAAGCTGGGCTTTAAAAGCGAAGGCGAGTTAATCGACGAGTTCTTTATCAACGGCGAATACCGCACGGTTATCCGTATGTGTATTTTCCAACCCCAATATTTGACAAAATATAAAACTCCGGCGATCAAAACGCCTTAACCGCTATACCGGAGCCATGGGCTCCGGTGTTATTTTGCGCAGATAATCCTAACCAATCGAATCTTAGCCATAACGTCCGGTAATATAATCTTCCGTCCGCCGCATGGCCGGTGAGGTAAATAATCCATCGGTATCGTTGTATTCCACTAGGCAACCTTGATGGATAAACGCAGTGTAATCCGAAACCCGCGCCGCCTGCTGCATGTTATGAGTGACCAAAACCACGGTATAGTGCTGTTTTAACGAAGTAATCAACTCTTCTATGGTCAAGGTCGAAATAGGATCCAACGCCGAAGTAGGCTCGTCCAACAGTAAAATTTCCGGTTCGATGGCAATCGCTCGAGCAATGACCAAACGCTGTTGCTGGCCGCTGGAAAGACGGAAAGCATTCTCCCGCAATCGATCTTTCACCTCGTGCCATAACGCCGCGGCGCGTAAAGCACGCTCCAGAGCTTCATCCAAAACCCGTCTGTCGCGAATTCCTTGCAAACGCAGGCCGTAAACCACGTTCTCATAAATGGATTTAGGGAAAGGATTTGGCCGTTGGAACACCATACCCACACGACGGCGCAGCGCCGCAACATCGACCTTTTTTCCGATGATATTTTCAGCACCAATTCTGATTTCGCCGTCCATTCGACAATGTTCCAACAGGTCATTCATTCGGTTAAAACAACGCAATAACGTCGATTTACCGCAACCGGAAGGCCCAATAAGCGCAGTGACCCGATTTTTAGGGATACGCAGAGAAACATCGTGCAAAACCTGTTTTTCACCATAAAACAGATTGAGATGCTCTACCGCCAGCGCGGTATTTTCATCGCTCAGGTGCCGTACATCCAGTACGGGCAAGGCGTCCGGTATCATCAGTCCCATAAGGTTTCCTGCGAGTTAAATAATGTCATTACAGCATCAGGCCACGGTATTTTTCACGTAAATGATGGCGTATTCCCATCGCGGCTAAATTCAGCCCAACCACAATAACAACCAGCAGTAACGCCGTTGCAAATACCAGCGGACGCGCGGCTTCAACGTTCGGACTTTGGAATGCCATATCGTATATCTGGAAACTCAAATGCATGAATTTTCGTTCCAGATGCAGAAAAGGGAATACACCGTCTACCGGCAATACCGGTACGGATTTCACCACGCCAACCAGCATTAGCGGCGCGGTTTCCCCCGCCGCACGAGCCACGGCCAAAATCAGGCCGGTGATCATCGCCGGAGCCGCCATCGGCAACACAATATGCCACAGCGTTTCGGCTTTGCTGGCTCCTAGCGCCAGTGACCCCTGACGCAGGCTGGCAGGTATGCGCGATAACCCTTCTTCGGTAGAAACAATCACTACCGGCAGTGTCAGTAACGCCAAGGTTAATGCCGCCCACAGTACGCCAGGCGTGCCAAAGGTCGGATTAGGCAATGCCTCCGGATAAAATAACTTATCCAGCGAACCGCCGATAAAATAGACGAAGAAGCCCAGCCCAAAGACACCGTAAACAATAGAGGGCACGCCCGCCAGATTCACAACCGCAATGCGGATTGTACGCGTTAACCAATTGCGTTTGGCATATTCATGGAGATAAACCGCGGCGATAACCCCAAACGGCATCACCATAATTGACATCAATATAACCATCAGCACCGTGCCAAAAATCGCTGGGAATACGCCGCCTTCGCTATTGGCATTGCGCGGACTATCGGTCAGAAATTTATGTCCCTGCCCCGCCATATGCCTGACTTTTTGCCAGAAAGTCATATTGTTGGGATACCAAGCTTTACTGATTTGGCTGAGGGAAATCGGGTGTATCTGACCCTGCATATCTTTGAGCAACAGCGTATAGCGGTTTTGTTCCGCGCGCAGGCCCTGCAAAGTTGTCGCCAATCCATCGTAATGACGCTGTACCTCCCCGCGTTCAGCGCGTAGGCGATCTTGCGCTCGTCCGTCCAGCTTACCGGCGGTTTGCAGATGTTTCTCCTGCAAACGCAAATTCTCAACCTGTTGGTTAAGTATGTTCATCTGGCGGAACTGAATATCATCCCCTTGCCTGACCAACGCCTGCACCTGCGGGATCCGTTTTTGCAGCTCCAGCGGAATATTATCCCCCACCAGCGGCTGCCCGTTATCCAGCATCCCGGCCATAAAACCGTAGGCTGTACCGTGATTCAAACGGCTAAGCACCAGCAAATCTTTCGGCTGGCACCGCTGTACAATATCGCTGTCAAGCAAGGTCTGAAAATCGTGCCCCTGAAACTCCCGATTACCGGTTTTAATCAGATAACGCGTCACAGAATCACGTCCGTCCGCTAGAGGAATCCCCGCCGTTGCCAGCTGTTCCCGTGTGATCTGCTGCTGCTGATAGATTTCTCCGATCAAGCTGACCAGCCCGGCACCGCTTTGTTTCAGCTCGAACTGATAAACCGGCGCAGGCCAGAAATAACGCATTCCCTGCCCTGCCAGCAACAATATGATACCCAGCAAGGCCAACAGGCTGATGCTGACCGAACCGGCCGTCAGCCAGATCCAGGGCGAGCCTGATTTAAACCAGCTTTTCATCACGCATCCCGCTCCGTTTGATAGCGTTCCCGCAGCCGAAGCCGTATCGCTTCGGCCAGGGTATTAACCACAAAAGTGAACATAAACAGCACCAGAGCGGTAAGGAATAGCACCCGATAATGGCCGCTGCCCACTACCGCCTCCGGCATTTCTATGGCGATATTCGCCGCCAGCGCGCGCAGCCCTTGGAAAACGCTGCCGTCAATAATTGGCGTATTACCGGTAGCCATTAACACGATCATGGTTTCCCCCACCGCCCGGCCAAAACCAATCATTAACGCCGAAAAAATACCGGCAAAGGCCGAAGGCAGAACCACTCTCACCACGGTTTGCCACGGCGTCGCACCCAAGGCCAGTGACCCCTGAGTCAGGGACGGCGGCACGCTAAACAGCGCGTCTTCTGCCAGAGAAAAAATAATGGGAATTAAGGCAAAGCCCATCGCTATGCCGACCACCAGCGCATTACGCTGATCGTAATTATCTCCCAGCCATTCATTGAGCGGTAAGCCGAGCGTCCACTGTGCCAAATGCGGCCCCAGCATCAAAGTCAGCCAGCCAGTGACTAAAATAACCGGCAGCAACACCACAACATCCCAACCGGCAGCTAGGCGCCATTTAATTCGCTCAGATAGTTTTGCGCTGCTCCAACCGCACAGCAGAATAGCCAGCGCCAGTAAGAACGGTAATAGGAGAATGCCCGCTAGATATTGCTCAATCACCGGCGCTAGCCAGATACCGGCAATCAAACCAATCACTACCGTAGGCAATGCTCCCATAACTTCAATCGCCGGTTTAATCACTCGCCGCAGTCCAGACTGCATAAAATACGCAGTATAAATCGCACCGGCCAATGCCAAAGGCACGGCGAATAACATGGCGTAACCCGCAGCTTTTAGCGTGCCAAAGATAATCGGGATCAGGCTGAATTTAGGCTGGTAATTATCATTCGCCGACGTAGATTGCCAAACATAGGCAGGTTCCGGGTAGTTTTCGTACCATACTTTCTGCCACAGGCTACGCCAGGTGATATCCGGATAGGCATTATCAACGCGGTAATAAGACCAGTTAGCGCCGTTTTCCAGCAATAGTGCGTTACCCCACGGGGAAAATGCGGCATGACTGATGCCTTTAGCCACTTTTTCCTGCAATAAAGGAGAGGTTTGAATGCTGGAAAATAGCGTTAACTCTCCCGCTGGAGTCACTGTGGCAAAAACCCGGCGGTGATCTTCCACGCTCAGCAGCCCCATTGCCGAAGAGAACTCGCGAATACGAGTAAGATGTGGCGGTTTATCCTGAGGCTCCCGGGTATGTGGCACGTCAAACCACTGAGACAAACGCCCCTGCGGCGATTGTACCAACAGCGATTTCCCGCCAGCTAACAGCGCTAAGTGCAGCGGCTCCTGCTGATCCAGCGCGACTATTTCCCGCAGTTTGGGGCGATGATCCAACTGGTAAAGATAAACCTGCGTCGCAGACAGTAAGTACAGCCAGTGGCCATCGGGACTTAACAACAGTTGATCTATCCGGGTCGGGGATTCCGGCAGCGGCGTGATTTTTCGTTCGGTTTCAGTGAAATTCCCGAGCAAAACCCGCCCGTCGTCAGTGCTGGCTGCCAGCTTGAATTGCTGTGATTGTGGCTCCGCTACGGCGATATGTCGCAACGGACGTCCTTTTTCATCCAGCGGTTGCGGCTGATCGCCCAAAGGGAAATGCCAGTGAGCGCCGCCGCTAAAATCCGGCCGAACCAATATCAGGCTACCGTTACTCAATCCCAACGCCTGCAATCCCGAAGCCTGTCCCAATGAAGTAGGAGGAGCGGAAAGTACCTGCGTTGCCAGTAACGTCCCTTCAGCCTGCTCACCCTCCGGCTGGAGGCGAATAAAAGCGCCGTTGCCCTGAGCATCGATGCGCCACAGCTTTTCCCCTCGGGAATCCATTCCCATACTTAAGGTGGAGGCGCTGGGGGGCACGGGAAATTGAGCGTGCAGGCTAATCGCCGCCGGTTTAAATAACGGCAGCACCGCATACAGCAGGTAGACAAAAATTAGCATCAGGGTCAGTAGCACCAGCAGGCCGCTACCGCTCACCATCCTGCCTACCACGCGGTCAATCATAGCCCGGCGGCGATCTCTGCCTGAAAGTGGTACTACTCTGCTTTGCCCCATGCCCTACACTAGATCCTATAGATGATTTATATAACTCATTCGCCCTTGCGCGCTGAGATGACCGAGCATCTTATGTCAGTTTTATGGCGTTTGCATGACAATGTTAACTAATGATATCTGTTGGACTTTCCTGTCAATCTCTCGCAATAATGTCTACGGACACTAAATACTCCCACAAAAATCTGAATGGAGTTGCAATGGGTCAGGAAAAGCTCTACACCGAGAAAGAACTCAGCTGGTTATCCTTTAACGAACGGGTATTGCAGGAAGCTGCGGATAAGAGCAACCCGCTAATAGAGCGGATGCGCTTTCTTGGCATTTACTCCAATAATCTGGATGAATTTTATAAAGTTCGTTTTGCCGACTTAAAGCGGCGAATTCTTATTAGCGAAGAGCAAGGCTCTGGCGTGTCCTCTCGCCATTTGCTAAAGAAAATTCAGGCCAAAGTGGTCAAAGCCGATCAGGAATTCGACAGCCTGTATAATGAACTTCTGTTGGAAATGGCGCGGAATCAGATTTTCCTGATCAATGAACGCCAGATTTCTGAGAACCAGCAGATTTGGCTCAAACAATATTTCAAACAGCATTTGCGTCAGCACATTACGCCGATACTGATCAATCACGACACCAATCTGGTGCAATTTCTCAAAGACGATTACACCTATCTGGCGGTTGAGATTATCCGCGGGCAGGAAATCGCCTATGCGCTGTTGGAAATTCCTTCCGATAAAGTGCCGCGCTTCGTTAATTTGCCACCAGAAGCTCCGCGCCGTCGCAAGCCAATGATCTTATTGGATAACATTCTGCGTTATTGTCTCGATGAAATCTTTAAAGGCTTCTTCGATTACGATGCGCTCAACGCTTATTCGATGAAAATGACCCGCGATGCGGAATACGATCTGGTTACGGAAATGGAGTCCAGCCTGCTGGAGTTGATGTCATCCAGTCTGAAGCAGCGTTTAACCGCCGAGCCGGTGCGTTTTGTTTATCAGCGAGATATGCCCGATGAAATGGTGGAATTACTTCGAAATAAACTCGGTATTTCCAATGATGACTCCGTCATTGCCGGTGGCCGTTATCACAATTTCAAAGACTTCATCGGCTTCCCTAACGTAGGGAAAAGCAATCTGGTGAATCGCCCGATGCCGCGCCTACGCCATATTTGGTTTGATAAATTCCGCAACGGTTTTGACGCGATCCGTGAGCAGGATGTGCTGCTGTATTATCCTTATCACACCTTTGAACACGTGCTGGAATTACTGCGTCAGGCGTCTTTCGACCCCAGCGTGCTGGCAATCAAAATCAATATTTATCGCGTCGCCAAAGACTCACGCATTATTGAATCTATGATTCACGCCGCCCATAACGGTAAAAAAGTCACGGTGGTGGTGGAGCTACAGGCGCGTTTCGATGAAGAAGCCAACATTCACTGGGCCAAAAGCCTCACCGCCGCGGGCGTACACGTTATTTTCTCTGCGCCAGGGCTGAAGATTCACGCCAAATTATTCCTGATTTCCCGCCTGGAAGGCGACCAAATCGTCCGTTATGCTCATATAGGGACGGGTAACTTTAACGAGAAAACCGCGCGTATTTATAGCGATTACTCGCTGTTAACTGCCGATGCACGCATTACCAATGAGGTTCGCCGGGTATTTAACTTTATTGAGAACCCTTATAGGCCAGTTAAATTCGACAATTTGATGGTATCACCGCAAAACTCGCGCCTGATGTTGTATCAATTGATTGATCAGGAAATCATCCATGCACAGGCGGGAGAAAGCGCCGGGATCACGCTGAAAATTAATAATTTAGTAGATAAAGGACTGGTTGATCGGTTATATAGCGCCTCCAGTGCTGGCGTGAAGATTCGTTTATTGGTACGCGGAATGTGTTCTTTGATCCCCAATATGCCGGGCATCAGTGAAAATATCCAGGTCACCAGCATCGTTGACCGCTTTCTGGAACATGACCGCGTTTACGTATTTGAGAATAAAGGCGACAAGCTGGTTTATCTCTCATCAGCGGACTGGATGACCCGAAATATTGATTATCGTATCGAAGTGGCCGTTTCCCTGCTGGATTCGAAACTGAAACAGCGAGTGTTGGATATCTTAGAGCTACTGTTCAACGACACGGTAAAAGCCCGTTATATTGATAAAGAACTGAGTAATCGTTATGTACCGCGCGGAAATCGGCGCAAAGTACGTGCACAGATTGCCATTTATGATTATTTAAAAGCGCTGGAACAACCAGAGCAATAGGCCTAAAACTATGCCGCTAACCAGTAACTCCACCACTAAACCGCAGGAAATTGCCGCCATTGACCTTGGCTCCAATAGTTTCCATATGGTGATTGCCCGCGTCGTTAACGGCGCACTTCAGGTTTTAGGTCGCTTAAAACAGCGCGTACATTTGGCTGATGGATTAGACAGTAACAATATTCTTAGCGAAGAAGCGATGGAACGCGGTCTGGCCTGTCTGGCTCTATTTGCCGAACGGCTACAAGGTTTCTCGCCGGATAACGTCTGTATCGTGGGGACGCACTCCCTGCGACAGGCCGCCAACGCCGAAGTGTTTCTGAAACGCGCCGCCGAAGTGATTCCCTACCCGATCGAGATCATTTCCGGTCAGGAAGAGGCTCGTCTGATTTTTATGGGCGTGGAACACACTCAGCCGGAGAAAGGTCGCAAACTGGTGATCGATATCGGCGGTGGCTCGACCGAACTGGTTATCGGCGAAGATTTTGAACCACTATTGGCAGAAAGCCGTCGCATGGGCTGCGTCAGCTTCGCTCAGCAATTTTTCCCGAATGGTGAAATCAGTAAGGCTAACTTTAAGCGCGCTCGTCTGGCAGCGGCGCAAAAGTTGGAAACGCTGGCATGGCAATATCGCATTCAAGGTTGGCAGTACGCTCTTGGGGCTTCGGGTACGATTAAAGCCGCCCATGAAGTGCTGGTCGAAATGGGTGAAAAAGACGGTTTGATTACGCCAGAACGTTTGGAAATGCTGGTTGAGCAGGTGTTGCAATTCAAGCAGTTTAGCGCGCTGAGCCTGCCGGGTTTATCTGAAGATCGCCAATCAGTATTTGTGCCAGGTTTAGCGATTATGTGCGGCGTATTCGATGCGTTAGCGATCAAAGATCTGCGTCTTTCCGACGGTGCGCTGCGTGAAGGCGTGCTGTACGAAATGGAAGGCCGTTTCCGCCATCAGGATATTCGTCAGCGGACGGCAAAAAGTCTGGCCGATCACTACAATATCGATCGCGAACAGGCGCGCCGGGTGCTGGAAACCACCGAGCTACTCTATACCCAGTGGATGGAGCAAAACCCGAAATTGGTGCAGCCGCAGCTCGAAGCGCTGTTGAAATGGGCCGCCATGCTGCATGAGGTCGGGCTGAGTATCAATCACAGCGGAATGCATCGCCACTCAGCCTATATTCTGCAAAACACCAATTTACCGGGCTTTAATCAGGAACAGCAATTATTACTGGCGTCACTGGTGCGATTCCATCGTAAAGCCATGAAACTGGATGAATTACCGCGTCTTAACCTGTTTAAAAAGAAATACTACCTGCCGCTGATCCAGTTGCTACGCTTGGGTGCCTTACTGAACAACCAACGCCAGTCCACCACTAAGCCAGAAAGCTTACGGCTGATCACCGATGATAATCATTGGACTCTGCGCTTCCCTTACGGCTACTTTTCACAAAACAGTCTGGTGCAGCTCGATGTTGAACGGGAACAGGCTTATTGGAATGACGTAATCGGCTGGAAGCTGATTATCGAGGAAGAAGACGCGCCAGAAGCAGAAAACGAGACGGATTAACGCCGATGCTCTCCGAATTCAGGGGTCGCAGCTGGCCCCTGATGCTTATCTCTAACGGACAACACAGTGCAAAAACGAGTATGAGAAACAAAAAATCGACGCAGTTAACCAAAATCATATTACTGGTCAGTTTTATCATTCTGTTTGGCCGTTTACTTTACGCGGCAATCGCGGCGATTCCTCATCATCAGGAACGTAATCAATCAGAACAGATTGAGCAACCGGTGGATCGGGAATACACGCCGCCTCAGCCTGATTTAACGCCTTAATAGCTGATTTGCCTCTTAAGATAGGTAAGATGTCTGCCGCAGACCTCTTACCTATCCCACAGTCTTGAGCGTGGCGAATCGCGCTACGCGGATAAAACCCATAATCATAAATAACCGTGACAAAAATTTTGGCTGCATAGCGGCCACCGTTTGCCGAACACCTCTGTCACCCTGACATGACGCGAACAAATAAAAAGCGGGGTTATCCCCCCATAATGCATTGAGTTAAGGACCACTATGTCAGCCCCTACCGTTTCCGACGTACATCAGCACCCAACGTCCGCCAAATTTGACGCTAAAAAACTGGCCGCTATTCGTCACCGTATTCTTTCGCTATTACTGAATAATAAAGCGCTGGTTGACGGTATTCTCGGTCGCCTGGACGATCGGGAAAAACTCAGCGATGAACAATTGCTGGATCAAACCGCCGAGATTAAGCATTTGCTGGCCGACTTACACGCCGCGGATCTCGCCGATTTACTGGAAGCTTTGCCGCAAGATGAACGTCTGGCGCTGTGGCGTCTGGTGGATAACAACTCTCGAGGCCATACGCTGGTTGAAGCCTCCGAAACGGTGTGGGACAGCCTGATCGAAGAAATGAGCGATAAAGACCTGCTGAAAGCCATGCGCAATCTGCACGTGGACGAGCAGGCTTATTTGGCCGAATACCTGCCGCGCAACCTGATGGGGCGCTTGCTGACGTCACTCGATCCGGCTCAACGAGCGCGAGTGCGGGAAGTGATTCAATATGGCCGAGATACCGTCGGCCAGATGATGGACTTCGAGCTGGTCACGGTACGTGCCGACATCACGCTAGGAACCGTTCAGCGCTATCTGCGCTATCGTAAGAGCATTCCCGATGCCACCGATAAAATTTTCGTGATCGATCGGAAGAATACGCTGCTGGGCGAATTGCCCCTCACCACCATTCTGCTGCACTCACCGGATACTCAGGTGTTCAAAGTGATGAACAGTGAGCCGACCACTTTCCAGCCGGAACAAAAGGCAGAAGACGCCGCCGGGGCGTTCGAACGTTATGACTTGATCAGCGCCGCCGTTGTGGACGCCAAAGGCAAGCTGATGGGACGACTGACCATCGAAGAAATCGTTGACGTGGTGAATGAAGAAAGCGACACCAATTTACGTCGTATGGGGGGGTTAAGCCCGGAAGAAGACGTGTTCTCTCCGGTAGGACGCGCGGTTCGCACCCGTTGGTCCTGGTTGGCCATTAACCTGTGCACCGCTTTTATCGCTTCACGAGTAATAGGTTTATTCGAACATACCATTTCTCAATTGGTTGCACTGGCAGCATTGATGCCCATTGTGGCCGGCATTGGCGGCAATACCGGCAATCAGACCATTACTATGATTGTCCGTGCGCTGGCGTTGCACCATATCCAATTAGGCAACAGCAACATTTCATTCCTGATGATGAGAGAACTGGGTGTCGCGCTGATCAACGGCATAGTATGGGGCGGTATTATGGGCATTGTGACCTATATCCTGTACGGCGATTTAGCCATGGGCGGCGTCATGACGCTGGCAATGATGCTTAATCTGTTGGTTGCGGCACTGATGGGCGTCGTGATTCCAATGACCATGGCGCGGCTGGGGCGAGATCCGGCGATTGGCTCAAGTGTGATGATCACCGCGATTACCGATACTGGGGGTTTCTTTATTTTCCTCGGTCTGGCAACGTTATTTTTGGTCTGATCTCACTATCATTTTTAGGAACCCATGTGAAACGAGGGCTTATTCTCGCGGCGATATCAACCATGATAACGCGCGGAACAATGGTCAGTATCGCCCTTCTGTACTAGGATTCAAAAACCAGCGGCATTTTTCCTATGCCGCTGGCAATTCGCAGGTTACACATAAGGTTCGCCATGAGAATCAGAGCGATAGCACGAAATCATTCATATCATGTTCTTCTGAACATCGCGCTTATCAGCGGCCTGATTTACCTGCTCGCGCTTTTTTGCATCCAACTGTCGGAAACTTCACGTAACCTCGCGCCGCTGTGGTTCCCTACCGCTATTTTGATGGTGGCTTTATTTCATCTGCGGTTACGTTATTGGCCGCTGCAACTGCTTGTCGCTGGCGTGGCTATTATTCTGGCGAATATCACGCTCTACGGCCCTAGCTGGTTTTCTGTCCCTTTGACACTAATCAATCTGGTGGAGTCTATCGCCGGTGCCTGGCTGCTACGCCGCCTGTTAATGCCGAAAGATCCGCTACACAGCCTGTTTAGCTGGCTTAAATTTGTTTTGACGGCAGTTCTGCTGATCCCCATACTCAGCGGCTTCGCGGCAGCATTTTATCTGGCTCCGGACCACCGCGATTTCGGCCAGCTATTCACCCTTTGGTTTATGTCTGAATCCATTGGCATATTGGCGTTGGCACCCGTTGGGTTGCTTTATCAGCAAGGCTATTTCAGATCATCCCTGCGATCGCAAACTCTGTTTGAAATGATCTGGATGCTAATTTTATCTTTAACTTGCTGTTATCTGGCGCTGACTTACCTACCCTTCCCCTTTACTTTCATCGTGATGGCGCTGATTTGGGTCGCTATTCGGCTGCCCCGATTGGAAGCATTTATCATCTTCTGTCTCACCGCGGTATTGATTGCGCTGATGATTAATTTCAATCTGTTCACCAATCAGGTGAGCGGTCAGCTATTTATTCAGGCTTTTACGTTTATTCCGCTATTACTGGTGTTAGTGCCGCCACACGCGATGTCGATGGTGATGCACGCGTTTCGCACTGAAAAAGATCATATTATCGAGAGCGAAAACCGTTTTCGGAACGCGATGGAATATTCGGCCATCGGTATGGCACTGGTGTCGCCGGAAGGTAAATGGATACAGGTCAACAAAGCCTTGTGCAATTTACTCGGCTACAGCCAAGGAGAACTGCTCAATTTAACCTTTCAGGAAATCACCTACCCGGAAGATCTCACCGCCGATCTCAAGCTATTGGAAGACCTGTTTGACGGCGTGATCCCCAGCTACACCATGGAGAAACGCTATATTCGCAGCGACGGCGAGGTGGTTTGGGCGCTATTGGTCGTCAGCGTGGTTCGAGATCACGAGCAGCGTCCGCTCTATTTTATTTCTCAGGTTGAAGATATTAATGACCTGAAAAAAACCGAAATGGTCAATCGTCGGCTGATGGAACGCATTACCCTGGCGAATGAAGCCGGTGGAGTGGGAATTTGGGAATGGAACCTGAAAGAGAACACCATCAGTTGGGATAAACGAATGTTCGAACTGTATGATCTGCCGCCGAATACGATTCCTAGCATAGAGGCATGGCGAGATCGCATCCATCCCGACGACCGTGCGCGCATTGACCGCGAATTTGCCGCGGCGCTGACTCACTGTCAGCCCTATCGATTGGAATATCGCATTGTGTCTCGCAGCGGCCAAATCAGCCATATTCGTAATCAGGCCAATATGATTTGCGATAGTCGAGGCGATATTTTGCGTTTAATCGGCACTGCGCTGGACTTAACCGAAGTGAAAAGCCTGACAGAAGCCCTGCACGAAGAGAAGGAACGCCTGCATATCACGCTGGACGCCATCGGTGAAGCGGTAATCAGTACCGATCGGGAAATGCATATTACCTTTATGAACCCGGTGGCAGAAAAAATGACCGGCTGGGCCAATACCATCGCCCTTGGCCAACCTATCGATCAAATCATTCACTTAACCGATAGCAGCACCGGTTTAAACGTGGAAAATCCGGTCTGGTACTGTCTTAACGGGGTTTCACCGCCGCAAAATAACCTTTCGCTGATTTTGCACAATCGGGACGGCGAACGTTATGACATTAAGGATTCCGTCGCGCCGCTGAAAACCTTGGAAGGGGAAACCGTCGGTGCCGTTATGGTCTTCCAGGACGTCAGCGAATCGCGCGAAATGATGCGTAAACTCAGCTACAGCGCCTCGCACGATAATTTGACCAGCTTGCCTAACCGCGCGAATTTTGAGTATCAGCTGAAAAATGCGATTCAAAAAAGCATCGAACATAATCAACAGCACGCATTAGGCTTCCTCGATCTGGATCGCTTTAAAGCGGTTAACGATACAGCCGGACATGCCGCCGGAGACGCGTTGTTAACAGAATTGAGCGCGTTGATGCGTAAGTATTTACGTACTAGCGATTGCGTTGCCCGTCTTGGCGGCGATGAATTTGGCCTGTTACTGCAAAACTGCAGCGTCACCAGAGCTAAAACCGTGGTGCAGGGAATGGTTTCGCTGATTAATGACTACCCGTTCTACTGGGAAGGTAAGCAATACCGTATCGGCGCCAGCGCCGGTATAACCCAAATCAATAGTCAAAACAGCAAGCGTAGTGAACTGATGGAGCAGGCGGACATTGCCTGCTATACCGCCAAACACAGTGGTCGTGGGCAGGTGTATCTCTACCAGCCACGGCAAAAACAGCTGTTGGCACGCCAGCATGAGCTACTGAGCAAAGATGAAATTCTGCATATTCTGGAAGAGAATCAGCTAGAGCTTTTGGCTACCGCCGCCGCTCCGCCGCTCATACCGAATAACGTGGCTTTCTACCAACTGGTCCCGTCGGTTATCCCGAATGACAAACAGGCCGTGAGCCAGGACGATTTTCTCTCGGCCTCCTTGCTTTATGGCCTGCGCCCGGAGGTAGATAAATGGATCTGCCACCAATTGTTATGTATACAGGGCGAAAATATTCAAAGTAAGGCGCTCAAGGTCGCCGTGGCTTTATCCGAAGAATCGCTACAGGAAGAAAGCTTTCGCCACTTTTTGCTGGATAGCCTGCAACAATCCGTCATTCCAGCCTCCGATCTGCATTGGTTGATACAGGAATCTACGCTGCTGCGCCATTCGTCCACTATCGATAATTTTATCACTCGCCTGCAGAGGCTGGGCGGCAAACTTATCCTGACGGATTTTTCAGCCAACATGAATGGTTTCAGTAGGTTAAATCACCTCAAGATGGATTATTTAAAACTCGACGTCGGTCTGATCGCCAATATTCATACCAATCAAATGGACGAAGTGATGGTCTCGATTATCAACGGCGCCGCTCACCAAGCCGGGGTCAAAACCCTCGCGGGGCCTGCCGATCAGTTGGCGATCCTGGATAAACTTAGTCATATTGGCGTCGATTTGGTCGACGGTGACAGTATTGCCCGCACCGCACGTCTGACCGATATTTTAGGCTGCGGTTATTTAAGCAATAAATAGCCTACGGCAGATTCAAAAATGTCATTTAGAGAAAACCTGAACCGATACCCGAATTATTCCCGCCAATGACTCTGATTTGTCGATTGCTCCTCTGCGCACTCTAAGGTAAAGTCGCCCCCCTTTATTTGGCCTGGGAGCAATTATGTTCATTGGTTTTGACTACGGCACGGCGAACTGTTCTGTGGCCATAATGCGGGACGATGCTCCCGAACTGCTGGTATTGGAAAATAACGACGTTTATTTGCCTTCCATGTTATGCGCGCCCACGCGAGAGGCGGTAAGTGAATGCCTGCATCGTCACTGGCAGGTGCCCACCGGCAGCGATGAAAACCAACAGTTGTTACGGCGGGCCATCGCTTTTAACCGTGAAGAAGATATTCCAGTCAATGCGGACAGCCTGCATTTTGGCCTGTCGGCGCTGGCTCAATACATCGAAGATCCGGAAGAAGTTTACTTCGTTAAATCCCCCAAATCCTTCCTCGGGGCGACCGGTTTAAAACCTCAGCAAATCGCCCTGTTTGAAGATCTGGTCTGCGCCATGATGTTCCACATCAAACGTCAGGCGGAATCTGCCGTACAAACCGAAATCAGCCAGACCGTCATTGGCCGTCCAGTTAACTTCCAGGGCTCTGGCGGCGAAGACGCTAACCGTCAGGCCGAAGGCATTTTACTGCGCGCCGCACAGCGTGCCGGTTTCCGCGATATCGCTTTCCAATTTGAACCGGTGGCCGCCGGTCTGGACTTTGAGGCGACGCTGACCGAAGAAAAAACCGTGCTGGTCGTCGATATCGGCGGCGGAACCACCGACTGTTCGGTGTTACTGATGGGACCAAACTGGCAGGGCATGGCGGATCGTCAGCAAAGCCTGCTGGGTCACAGCGGCTGTCGAGTTGGTGGTAACGATCTGGACATCATGCTGGCGTTTAAACAGTTAATGCCGCTGTTTGGTATGGGTAGCGAAACCGAAAAAGGCATCGCAATGCCTTCATTGCCTTACTGGAATGCGGTAGCCACCAACGATGTTCCGGCGCAGAGCGATTTCTACAGCACGGCCAACGGCCGTTTCCTGCGTGATTTGATTCGCGATGCGGCTAACCCGCAACAGGTAGAAATGCTGTTGAAAGTCTACCAACAGCGTTTGAGTTACCGTTTGGTAAGAGCGGCAGAAGAGAGCAAAATTGCGCTGTCTCAGCACGAGCAGATCGCCACGGCGCTGGACTTCGTCAAACCTGAGTTGGGGCAAATGATCAGTCAGCAGCAATTGGCCGATGCCATCACTCAGCCGTTGCAACGCATTCAGGAACAAGTCAACCTGGCGCTGTCCACCAGCAACGTCAAGCCAGACGTGATCTACCTGACCGGCGGCAGCGCCCGTTCACCACTGTTACGCAGCGCACTACAGCAACAGTTACCGGGCATTCCGCTGGTTGGGGGCAATGATTTTGGCTCCGTTACCGCTGGTCTGGCACGCTGGGCGCAAACGCTGTATCGTTAAAAATAGTGAATGTGTTGAGGCAGGATGCACCGGTTAACTAACGGTTATTTCCTGCCTCATTGACACCTATCCGCAGCCTTCTTCCTTTCCGTGACTCATTGACACAATGGCTTTTTTCCGCGCCGCCATCCTTTAAAATGCCGTATTTTTTACAAAACAGAACGTTACCCAGACAAAACTGAAAAGAATCAGCTTTCTATTCCATATTTCCTTCATTATTCTCCGTGAAAAGACAGCTAAACTAATAAAATATAAGTTATCTGGCTAACGCCTATTACGGATCGTCTCCACGTAAAATCACAAGCATAAAAGAGAATCCTTCGCCACTATGAATGCCAAACCTATACGCACTTCCCGCTCGGTAATTCTGGCAGATCTGGTGGCCGTCGTGATTATCGCCATTACCGTCTGGCGCCACTTCACACCGGCGGCCAAGCAAGCGGTACCAAAGAGCCGGGAGCCAGCCTGTTTTTAGCCGCAGCACAGGATATCCGCATTGGCGGCAGGCAATCTAACGCCAGTAACCACGACACTTTACAGGTGGGCGTTCTGAGCGCTTGGCGCATCTGGGGAGCCAAAATTCGCGCCGCATTTGCCAAACCGCCAGAGCTGGCGGACGTTAACGCCGCTCAACAACACAAAGGTGCCAAGCTGGGGCTGACTGTCGATCGTGAAAGGCTGGCGCGCTTGGGCACCCGCGTTTCCGATGCCAATACATTGCTAAATAACGCTTTTGGGCAACGACAGATCTCCACTATTTATCATTATCAGCCGTTAAATCAATACAAAGTCGTGATGGAAGTCGCCCGGCAATATACGCAGGACGTCAGTTCGCTGGATAAAATGAAAGTTACGTCCATCCACTGACAATTCTGTCCACGTTACCTTCCGCTGGCGTCGGCGCGTTGTTGGCTTTGGCGGTGCTTGACGCGCCTTTCAGTATGAAAGCCCTGATCGGTATTATGTTGCTGATTGGCATAGTGAAAAATAACGCCATCATGATGGTGGAGTTGGCTTTGGCAGCGCAGCGAAACGGCAATCTCAATGCCAGAGAGGCTATCTTTCAGGCCAGTTTGCTACGTTTCCGCCCGATTATGATGACCGTGCTGATGGCGCTATTTGGCGTCTTGCCCTTGGTTCTAGGCTGCGGCGACGACGCGAAACTGCGCCCCTCCTTGGGGATGAGCATCGTTAGCGGCCTGATTATGCGCCAACTTTTGACGCTTTATACTACACCGGCGGTTTACCTGTGTTTCGATCGCCTGTGCAGCCGTTTTAGCCGTCAGCCCCTACAGAGGATTGAGTAATATGTCCCCAGAAACGCTAACGCCGCTTCGGTCCACGTCGGTTCGCTGGCAGTTGTGGATCGTCGCCTTTGGCTTTTTCATGCAGGCGCTGGATACCACTATCGTCAACACTGCGTTGCCGTCAATGGCCGCCAGTCTGGGGGAAAACCCGCTGCGTATGCAGTCGGTGATTGTTTCTTATGTGCTGACCGTGGCAGTTATGCTCCCTGCCAGCGGCTGGCTGGCGGATCGAGTTGGCGTGAAGTGGGTGTTTTTCTCCGCGATTATCCTGTTCACCATTGGCTCACTGATGTGCGCTCGATCCGCGTCCCTGAATGAGCTAGTTTTCTCCCGCGTCATTCAAGGTATCGGCGGCGCGATGATGGTGCCAGTTGGTCGTTTAACCGTGATGAAAATCGTTCCACGCGAACAATATATGGCGGCGATGGCCTTTGTGACTCTGCCTGGACAGGTTGGCCCGCTGATGGGGCCAGCGCTCGGCGGTTTTCTGGTGGAGTACGCCAGTTGGCATTGGATTTTCCTGATTAATTTGCCGGTTGGATTGATAGGCGCCATTGCCACTCTGATGTTAATGCCTAATTACACCATGCAAACTCGCCGGTTTGATATCAGCGGTTTTTTGATGTTGGCAGTCGGTATGGCTACGTTGACACTGGCGCTCGACGGCCATAAAGGACTTGGCCTGCACCCCGCCGCCATTGTTGGATTAATTATTTGCGGGCTGCTGGCGCTGCTGGGCTATGGGTGGCACGCCAAAGGTAATCCTTCAGCCCTATTCTCGCTGCGATTGTTCAAGAATAAAGTTTACACTTTAGGGCTAATTGGCAGTATGACGGGGCGTATCGGCAGTGGAATGCTGCCTTTTATGACGCCGATTTTCCTACAGATTGGTCTGGGTTTTACTCCGTTCCACGCTGGTCTGATGATGATTCCCATGATTATTGGTAGCATGGGAATTAAACGAATTATCGTGCAAGTGGTTAACCGCTTCGGCTATCGTCAGGTATTGGTCAGCGCCACTCTGCTACTGGCGGTGGTTAGCCTGAGCTTCCCGTTAGTCGCTCTGATGGGCTGGCTATGGCTGCTGCCAGTGGTTTTATTCTTTCAGGGAATGCTCAACGCTTTGCGGTTTTCTACTATGAATACGCTAACCCTGAAAGACTTGCCCGACAGGCTGGCAAGCAGTGGAAACAGTCTGTTATCCATGGTCATGCAGTTGGCTATGAGTATGGGCGTTAGCATCGCCGGGATCGTTCTCGGTATGTTTGCCCACAATCAGGTCGTCACTAACTCACCGGCGACCCACAGCGCCTTCCTTTACAGCTATCTCTGCATGGCGATTGTCATTGCCTTACCGGCGTTAATCTTTGCCAAAGTACCGCAGGATATTCGTAAAAACCGCACTCTGGATACAACAGGCCAGAAATGAGGACAGCATGAGAATTGGCATTACCAGTAAGTTATTTATGGCGATTTTCGCCACCTGTATGTTGGTGTTAATCACCATGCATTGGGGAATGCGTGCTAGCTTTGAGCGCGGTTTTATCGATTATATCAAACACAGCAATGAGCAACGTATCGCCATGCTGGGTGACGCATTGGAAGAACAATACAAGCACTACGGCAATTGGAATTTCCTGCGTAATAACGATCGTGTGGTGTATCAAATCATGCGCTCCTTCGAGCAAAACAGCGATAATAGCCATAATCTTCCGCCACGCGGCTGGCGCACCCAGTTTTGGGTAGTAGACAGTCACTTTAAGCTGTTGGTTGGCCACACCGGAGCAGTGCCTAAAGAGGGTTCACGCCTCCCCATAAAATATGACGATCAGATCGTCGGCTGGGTGATCGCCACCCCCTCGGAAAAACTCACTCGCGATGCCGATATCAATTTTGACCTGCAACAACGCCGTACCAGTTGGATGATTGTCGCCCTCTCCACTTTGCTAGCCGCCGCCGTAACCTGGCTACTTTCGCGGGGGATGCTGGCTCCGGTAAAACGTTTGGTGGAAGGCACCCATCGACTGGCTGCCGGGGATTTCAGCACCAGAGTAGCCGTCAGTAGCCGCGATGAACTGGGAAGACTGGCACAAGATTTCAATCAGTTAGCCAGCTCGCTGGAAAAAAATGAGCAAATGCGCCGCGACTTTATGGCCGACGTCTCTCACGAATTACGGACGCCGTTGGCCGTGCTACGCGGCGAGCTGGAAGCCTTACAGGACGGCGTTCGCCAACCTACGCCGGAATCACTCAGTTCCTTGCAAGCCGAAGTGGCGATGTTAACCAAACTAGTCAACGATTTGCATCAGCTTTCCATGTCCGATCGCGGGGCACTGGCTTACCGTAAAACTCAGCTGGATTTGGTGCATTTATTGCAGGTAGCGCTCGCCAGTTTCCGAAGTCGCATCGAGGAAAAACGGCTGACGGTAACAACTCACTTACCCGGACAGGCCATGATATTCGGCGACCCGGATCGCCTCACCCAGCTATTCCATAATCTGATGGAAAACAGCCTGCTCTATACCAACAACGGTGGGCAACTGAATATCAGCATGAGTCTCGATGACAATGCCCTCACGCTGTGCTGGCAAGACAGCAAACCCGGTATCAGCGACGAACAGCTACAGCGGATCTTTGAACGCTTTTATCGCGCGGAAACCTCACGTAACCGAGCGAGTGGCGGATCGGGGCTGGGTCTGGCCATTTGTCATAATATCGTCGAAGCCCACGGCGGAAAAATCGCCGCCGAACATTCACTTTTGGGCGGCGTATTGATTAAGGTAGACTTTCCGTTGTCACATTCACCAGGAAAATAAATATCCATGAATGAAGCTATTTTCGCCCCAGGCCAACATGGCCCGGTACTGATCGTTGAAGACGAGCCTAAGCTTGGGCAACTGTTGGTGGATTATCTACAGGCCGCGGGTTACCAGACCCGATGGGTGACCAATGGTGCTGAAGTCGTCGCCTCGGTACGGCAAGCTCCGCCAGCGATTATCCTGTTGGATTTGATGCTGCCCGGCAGCGACGGTATCAGTATCTGTCGCGAAATACGTCGTTTTTCCGATGTACCTATCGTGATGGTCACAGCGAAAACTGAGGAAATCGATCGTTTACTCGGGCTGGAAATCGGCGCTGACGATTATATCTGCAAGCCGTATAGCCCGCGTGAAGTGGTGGCTCGGGTGAAAACTATTTTGCGCCGCTGCTATAGCCCGCGAGAAATGCCCAGTGACATGGCACCGCTACAAATTGATGAGTCACGCTTCCACGCCAGCTATCAGGGTCACACCCTGGATCTCACTCCAGCAGAGTTTCGTTTACTCAAGATTCTGGCAATGCAGCCGGGGCACGTATTTTCCCGTGAACAACTGCTGAATAATCTGTATGACGACTACCGGGTCGTGACCGATCGTACCATCGACAGTCATATTAAAAATCTGCGACGAAAACTGGAGTCCTTCGATGAAGAAAAGCCCTTTATCCGCGCAGTATATGGAATGGGCTACCGCTGGGAGGCTGAAATGGGTCGTTTGCTCTAATGTATTTTATGCCAAAGGTGCGTTATGTTGGCTGAGTCAGGTACGCGAATCTCCATTATGGATAGCGTTGACTACACTGATTAGGAGACTACTCAACCAACAGGAGAAACACTATGGCCATCGGCTACTATGAGCTTAAAAAAGCGAAGAACGGTCAATATTATTTCAATCTGAAAGCCGGCAATAATGAAGTTATTCTCTCCAGCGAGATGTACGCCAGTAAAGCATCCGCTGAAAATGGTATCGCATCAGTCCAAAGCAATTCTCCCCTGGAAGCTCAATACGAATTAAAGCACAACGTTAAAAATGAACCTTACTTTGTGCTGAAAGCCAAGAATCATCAAGTTATCGGCGTCAGCGAATCTTATAGTTCTGAAGCCGCAGCTAAAAATGGCATTGCCTCTGTAACGAAAAACGGCCCCACCACCACCATTAAAGACCTGACGCTGTAGATTAATTTGTACCCTACTAACGACTGCGCGGCAGTAACAGGCCGCGCTCTTCTTGGCTATTTTGATCCAGATCATTTAAACCCTACAAAAATTGTGCAAGGGCTGATTTTCCGCTTTTCTGGCGCTACAATCATCGGCTTTTGCCACTCCCCAGGGCGTGGTTCTGACTTGAACTCAGACTGAGAATCTCCCATGTTTATACCTGAATTACTGTCTCCAGCCGGTACGCTGAAGAATATGCGCTACGCTTTCGCTTACGGTGCCGATGCCGTGTATGCCGGTCAACCTCGCTACAGCCTGCGCGTTCGCAATAATGAATTTAATCATGAAAATCTGGCTTTAGGGATTCAGGAAGCCCATGCTTTAGGCAAGCGCTTCTACGTTGTGGTGAATATCGCCCCACATAACTCAAAGCTAAAAACCTTCCTACGCGACCTGAAACCAGTGATCGATATGGGGCCGGACGCGCTGATTATGTCCGATCCCGGCCTGATCATGATGGTGCGCGAAGCTTTCCCACAGATGGATATTCATCTGTCGGTGCAGGCCAACGCAGTTAACTGGGCGACGGTGAAATTCTGGCAGCAAATGGGGCTGACTCGGGTGATTTTATCCCGCGAGCTATCTCTGGAAGAAATTGCTGAAATCCGCGAACAAGTGCCAGAAATGGAGCTGGAAGTCTTCGTCCATGGCGCACTGTGCATGGCCTATTCCGGCCGTTGCCTGCTCTCCGGCTATATCAATAAGCGTGATCCGAATCAGGGCACCTGTACCAATGCGTGTCGCTGGGAATATAAAGTTGAAGAAGGCAAACAGGACGATATCGGCAATATCGTGCATATTCACCAGCCAATTCCGGTGAAAAATGTCGAACCAACGCTGGGTATCGGCGCACCGACCGATAAAGTCTTTATGATTGAGGAAGCCATGCGTCCGGGGGAATACATGACCGCCTCAGAAGATGAGCACGGCACCTATATCATGAATTCCAAAGACTTACGGGCAATCCAGCACGTAGAGCGTTTGACTCAGCTTGGCGTTCACTCGTTGAAAATTGAAGGCCGTACCAAGTCCTTCTACTATTGCGCTCGCACCGCTCAGGTTTACCGCCGCGCTATCGATGATGCAGTTGCCGGAAAACCTTTCGATCCTTCGCTGCTCACCACGCTAGAAGGCTTGGCACACCGCGGTTATACCGAAGGATTCCTGCGTCGCCACGTCCATGAAGACCAACAAACCTATGACTACGGCTACTCAGTTTCCGAGCGGCAGCAGTTTGTTGGAGAATTTACCGGCGACCGGCGGGATGGGCTGGCGGAAGTGGTGGTTAAAAATAAATTCTCCGTCGGAGATAGCGTCGAATTAATGACCCCAACCGGCAATATTCAGTTTACGCTGGAAAGCATGCTGGATAAAAAAGGCCAGGCTGCTGAGGTTGCTCCGGGAAATGGACATATCATGTATTTGCCCATTCCCGAAGAAATCGATGTGGAATATGCACTGCTAATCCGTAATCTGGATGGAACTAATACGCGTAATCCGCATGAAAAACAGTAGTATTTAGACTTAATATCTAATGCCACTCAATGAGTGGCATTTTTGACAAATATTAGAAATAGATCACATCTATTATAATGTCTGCAAGGTACTATAGCTCGAGTACAATAAAGAACTAAAATAGTTAGACAGCAAGACTAGGAACCACCTCCTTGGCTGGCCCAATCTCCCTTGGGCCGGCCTTTTCTTTTTAATTTCTTAACCAATTGAATTTTAAGTTATTTTTCACCACTAAATAATTAACCTAACGCGTTAAAATAATCGCTAATAACCCAATCAATTTCACTTAATTTATTAACCCGAATTAACGTAATAATACTCCGAATCCAGTTTAATTCTAATCCAGAATAACTCTACGCTATCCCCTATTTATAGGAATCAACCGACCCGATCTTACTTTTTATTTTCTGCGATTTTACTCAAATATTCTGATAGTCAGAGCAAAGCGTTATGGTTTACTGTTAGTGATATAACCTACCACCTCCGGAGCATGTTATGACTCAAACGCCACCCAGCCTTCTTATTCTCAACGGTAAAGAAGGCGGAAATCCAGAAGTGCGTAATGCAGTAAAAAACGTGCGAGATGAGGGATTAACCCTACATGTGCGTACCACCTGGGAACAGGGAGATGCCGCCCGTTATGTTAACGAGGCTATCGCACTGGGGGTCGATACCGTGATTGCCGGCGGTGGAGATGGCACCATCAATGAAGTCGCGGCAGCGTTAGCGGCTTTACCACCTGGCCATACGCTTCCCAGCCTGGGCATTTTGCCTCTCGGTACGGCTAACGACTTCGCCACCGCCTGTAGTATTCCTCTGCAAATCGATAATGCCTTGCAGCTGGCGATAAAAGGCCGCGCCGTTCCTATTGATATCGCTAAAGTTAATGACGACCGTTATTTTATCAATATGGCAACCGGGGGATTTGGCGCACGCATTACTACCGAAACGCCTGCGATGCTGAAATCGGCGTTGGGCGGTGCCTCATACTTTGTCCACGGTTTAATGCGTATGGACACATTAAAAGCCGATCAATGCGAGATCCGCGGCCCGGATTTTCATTGGTCTGGTGAAGCGCTGGTGATCGGAATTGGGAACGGTAAGCAGGCCGGAGGCGGGCAAGAACTTTGTCCGAACGCATTGATTAATGACGGCTTACTACAGCTGCGACTGCTTACGGCTACCGAACTTCTGCCCGCACTGCTGACCAGCCTGTTCAGCGGCGAAGAAAACAAAAATGTCATCGACGCCACGCTACCCTGGCTGGAAATCAGCGCACCCCATGACATCAGATTCAATCTGGATGGCGAACCCCTGTCTGGTAGCCAGTTCCGAATTGAAGTGATGCCTGCGGCACTCTTATGTCGTCTACCGCCAAACTGCGCATTATTAGGCTGATTCTTTCCTTATTGGATTGGGGCGAACATCTGCGCCCCAAGACTTCCCTCCCTGTATCCAGATCTGACGCTTGGTTTCTACGGTGATCAAGGCGTGATTAAAATTAATCAATTCCTAACATACAATCCGCTGAACGCTGCAAGGATCGACCAAGAGACATGGATCCTATTCCGTGCGGCCACCTCTGGCGGCACCAAGATATTTATACAGCGTAGGCTTAGAGATCCCCATCATCTGGCAAATTTGCGCCACGGTATAATTTTTCTCATCATAAAGTTTTACCGCCAAATCCTGTTTATCCTGACTCAGCGCTTTTGGTCTGCCGCCATTACGGCCCCGGGCGCGCGCAGCCCTTAATCCTGCCTGATTCCTTTCCTTGATCACATTACGTTCAAATTTAGCCAGAGCGCCAAAAAGTCGAAAAATAAGCTCCCCCGAGCTGGTCGAGGTATCAATACCATCTTCAATACTTTTTAGCGCGATGCCTTTTGTTTCCAATAATGCCATCATTCCAATCAGATCTTTAAGTGAACGACTCAGACGATCTAATCGCCACACTACGAGTGTATCGCCAGCACGAACAAAGTTTAGTGCTTGTTGTAAACCGGGCCGTTCCACTTTTGCTCCGTTGAAATGGTCTTCAAATAACCTTTCGCACCCTACCTGATTTAAAAAATCGCGTTGTAAATTCAATTTTTCATCATCCGCAGAGACACGGGCATATCCAACCAACATGGATTGGTCCTCTTTAAGTTAAATTACACGTTAAATAATTAATTTATCACCGTAGATATTTTTACCTAGTATATTAACCATATATTATTCATTTACTAATTTATCAGGATACTAATTAAGCGTAAATAAGATAAAGATTAATACGTGATATCTAACAAGTTAAAGATTGTCTCAAGTCATAAGAATAGCGATTCATTAGCATCAACAGACTTCCGCCCATTTACTTAAATGATGAACTCGACTTAAATCAAATAATGGGTGTCCACCACGCCTATTCTGAAAATAAAATCATTTAAAACATAAGGTTAGTTTCTTAAGACATAATAATTAGAGTTTGATTATCTCACTGTGACAATAAAATAAATTTGTGCTATTTATTTTCCGCATTCATTTTCAGATGAATATGACAAATTGGCATTTATCCAGTAGGGAAAAGTAAGATGGACAGCATTAAGCAGAATAACGGAAACTGTGTTTACTCCCCAGCAACATTAGGACAAAAATAAGTTTGGCTGATACAGCAATTATCGCCAGACCTACCCTTTAATATTTCCGAATATGCGGAAATTACTGGAAATTTAAACATCTCTGTTTTCGAAACAGCACTCCGTGGCATTGTTGCAGAAACCCCTGCGATGAAAAGCCGCTTCAAGGCCATCGACGGCGAGTTATATCAATATGTAGATAACACTCTTGACACAAATTTACATATAATTGATAAAACTGATAATTTGGATGAAAGCTTCGATTTGGACGCCTGGATACAGGCTGATATCACTACTTTGATTTCGCCAGAAGATGAAAACCTACTCAACTTTTCATTGATTTGTTTACCGCAAAATAAATTTATTTACTATCAGCGCTGCCACCATATCCTTATGGATGGTCGGAGTCTGGGTCTCATCTCAAAACGCATTAGCGACCGATATGATGAATTAATCTCTGGAAAAGAACCGGAGACTATTATTCCTGACGAACCAGACTTGCTGGCTAGAAAAGATATTGAATATCTACAGTCAAAACGCTTCACTCTGGATAAAGCCTATTGGGATACTTTCTTGCAGAAGGCTAGCAATGCTAACCGTCTTTCATTCCTTAGTCACAGTCCTAACGATCGGAGTATATTAAAAGAAGAACAATATATCGACGAGTCTGTTAATAAATCGATAGAGATCATTGCAGAGAAAAATAATCTAAGGCCAACGCATATTTATATTGCGGCCGTCGCTGCTCACTTCTATACCTTGACCGGAGTTAAAGAACTCAGTTTCAGTTTCCCGGTAACAGGCATTGGTAAAGAATCCAAAAACCTGATAGGAATGACATCGAATACTTTACCGCTGGAAGTTACAGTAACTCCCACAGATAATATTCTGGATATTGCCAGAAACATGAATAAGCAGCTAACAAAGATATTAAAACATCAGCGCTATCGTGGAGAAAATATATTACGAAAAAACAAGCAGGAATTCAGTTTCGGCCCAGCGATTAATCTGATGCTATTTGATCGCGGTACGCCCTTCCAACACTGCGAGACCAAATGGATAAAAGCAAAAGGCTCCCAAACCCACGGCTTTTCTGTCGTATTCGACGATAAAGGTTACGGTAAAGGGCTATCCATCAGCTTTTACGGAAGTGACAGGCTGCACAGCCTGGAAGATATATTCGACCACCACCGTCGATTCAGCGTTATCCTCGAGCAGCTGGCGGCCAATCCACAAAATTCCATTGGGCAAGTCGATCGTCAAATCATGGAAGCGCGGGCCAATTCCCCTCGCAGAACGCTGTTTGAAAACATGCGAAACCCACTGTCCGCCGCCGTTATTAACTGGCAGGTACAGGATGCACAGCAAATCGCCAATCTGGCACTGGCGTTATCAGAAAAGGCAGGTGTACCGCCCGCGATAACTAAGTTAAAAATATTAATTAACAATGAATTACTCATCGTTAATCAGGTTGAAACCTTACCAGAAAAAACATTATTCGCCCCAGGCACGCTGGTGCGTCTGGATAGCATAAATGATGGCTGGCAGGTAACGACCACCACTACGGATATCAGAATTAGCGCTTTCAGCAAGCTGGACGGCACCCCGGTTCCCGCTACGGCCTTAGCCGAACAAGGTCATCTGACCGCTGGCGATCGGCTACCGATTCTGAGCCAACAGCAATCCGAAGCGCTATCTACCGAACTGGCCACTTTGGCTACGCATGAGCCTTTCTGGCTGGAAAAACTTCAAAGATTCAACCCGGTAGATTTCCCTTATTCTCTTGATAAGACCGAAGGAGGCAGCAGATTAGCCGTTGGGGAATGGCAATATTCCGAGTTACCAAACTCCGGCGATAACTCCTGGTTGAAAATTATCGGTCTGTTTGCCGCTTACCTGCATAGCCTTTCTGGCGAACATAGTTTCCAGCTTGGCTATCACGCCTTCCGTCAGGGCGAAGATATCTGTTCTCAACTCTCTTCACCTTGGGTTCCGATGGATGTAGCTGATATCTGTGATCAATTATCCTTGGTTGATTTTACAGAAAATCTTAATAAAGAAATAAAGCGAGTCAATCAGGCTCAAAGCTATGCGACAGATATCGTACTGCGCCATGAAACCTTGAAGAGAAATACCAAACTATTACAGAACAAACCTTTATATGCATTAGCAGTGGCCATTACCGATGGCGACATTCTTATTCACTCTAGGATAAATCCCGACAGTTTCCCGCTACTAACATTACAAATCAATGCCTTAAACGGTCAATTCCGCTGGATTTATAATGCCGCCTATTTAGCTGAAAACCGAATCACTCAAATTAATAGTCATCTATTACAAGGATTAAAAAATAGCGTCGAAATTGGGAACCTTCCCTGCTCTATTGGCAATATTAATTTTATTCCTAAAGCCGAAGAATTACTGCTACTGGAGACACTGAATCACAGGGAATGCGACTTTAACAACCACAGCTGTATTCACCAGGTATTTGAACAACAGGTGCAAAAAACGCCCGATGCCATCGCAATTTGTCACGGCGAACGGCAGTTAACTTATCTGGAGTTTGATAGGCTGGCTAACCGCATTGCCCACCATTTAATTGGTTTAGGCATTCAGGCAGATATGCGTGTTGCCCTGTGCATGGAGCGTAGTTGCTTACAAATAGCGGCGCTATTCGGGATTCTGAAATCAGGCGGCTGTTACGTTCCTCTCGACCCCGCCTACCCTAGCGAACGTTTAAAAGATGTGCTTCATGACGCCGAACCCGCAGTGCTGTTGGTTGACTCATTGGGTCAGGAAATATTAGCCGGTAGCAGTGATGTCCGTACCTATGACGTGGATGCCTTACTTGCCATAGATACACCGGATACGCCACTGCAGTTACCTCAGCTTTCGGTTAATCAACTGGCCTATGTGATATTTACCTCTGGTTCCACCGGCCGACCAAAGGGCGTGATGGTCGAACACGCGCAGGTTATGAACCTGTATTACGCGTTAAACGAGGAAATTTTCCACTATTACCCTAAACAATCAAGGGTTTGCCTCAACTCCAGCATCTCCTTTGATGCTTCATTACAAAGCCTGCTCAGCCTGCTGAGTGGCCACCAGCTCCATATCGTTCCGCAAGATGTTCGCGTTGATGGAGCCCGGTTAGTGCAATTTCTTAAAGACAATGCCATTGACGTGTTCGACTGCACGCCAACCCAATTGGAAATGTTATTACTCTCCGATTTGCCTAATCAGGTGGAAAAACTGATTCTGTTAATCGGCGGGGAAGCCTTGTCTCCTCAGACCTGGAGGCGTCTGTCAGCGTTAAATCACTTTACCGCGTTCAATGTGTACGGCCCAACCGAATGCACGGTTGACGCTACCGTGGCACTGATTGACGCTTCCCATTCACTGCCAACCATTGGCCGACCTATTGCCAATTCAGCCATTTATTTGCTGAATAATCAGTTAAAACCCGTGCCTTTCGGTGCCGTGGGACAAATGTATATCAGCGGCGATGGCGTGACCCGTGGCTATCTAAATCAACCTGCGCTAACCGAAGAACGCTATAGCGCCGATCCTTTCAGTGCGAAAAATCAGCGTATGTATCGTACCGGCGATTTGGCTCGTTATTTTGCCGACGGCACTCTGGAATATTTAGGTCGTGACGATCAGCAGGTGAAAATCAACGGCTATCGTATTGAGCCTGGCGAGATCGAAGAGAAATTATTGAGCCACCCCCAGGTTAATGAAGCCGTGGTTATTGCCTATAAAAATGCATCAGGGGAAAAGCAACTCGTTAGCTATCTGGTACTGGCGGGAAATACTGAAACGGAAGAGCTGCCACGCCATCTGCGGGATTTCCTGAGCCCGTTATTGCCGGAATTCATGCTGCCTATCGCCTATGTTTCCGTTGATCATTTACCGTTGACGCCTAACGGAAAAATCGATCGCAAGCAGCTGCCTGCCCCCGATTTTAATGCCTATGTGCACGAATCCTATGAGGCTCCTCAAGGAGACACCGAGCAGGAATTACATGAAATATGGGGAGAAGTGCTCTGTCAGGAGAGAATTGGGCGCAATGACAGTTTCTTTGCTATTGGCGGGGATTCGCTGCTGGCAATGAAGCTCTTAAGTAAGATGCAATCCCGCTGGCAGAGCAAAATCACCATGGGGGCGTTTTTTGCCCAGCCAACGCTTGCTCAATTGGCGTTATTAGTTGCTCAGGCCAAGCAACAAACGGCCACACAAATTGCACGAATTGATGCTAATGCGCGGATTCCACTGTCATTCCCGCAAAACCGACTGTGGTTTATTGAGCAACTAGGGAACAACGATGAGAACTATAACGTTCCGTTATTGTTGAAAATGAATGGTAAACTTAACGCCCAACTTCTACAGCGTTGCCTTAACCACTTGCTGGATCGTCATGATGCATTGCGGTCGGTTTTCCACGCGGAAAACGGGGTCGGCTACGTTCAACTGCTGCCGGTTGGCACACAAGCGCCACTGCAAGAGTATGATTTCGCTGCGTCATCTCATGCCGATGAGGATTTCTGGCAACTGTATCAGCATGAAATCGCCCATAAATTTGATATCGCCCACGGCCCGTTGATCCGCGCCAGTCTGGCTCATACCGCCGCCAGTGAGCATTATTTGCTGTTGATTATCCACCATATCGTCACCGATGGCTGGTCAATGGAGATTTTGGCACGCGAACTGGGGGTGCTTTACTCAGCCTGGTCTCAAGGCGAAACCAACCCATTACCGGCATTACCACTGCAATATCCTGATTATGCGCAGTGGCAACAACAGTGGCTGGATAGCCCGGAGTGGCATGCCCACGGCCAATTTTGGCTGCAAAAATTGCAGGGCATACCAGAACGCATGACTTTACCGTCCGATCGCGAGCGACCGGCTCAGCAGTCTTTCCTCGGTGCGGCGGTTCCCATCGTTTTGGATCAACAGCTGTCGGACGATTTACGTCGTCTGAGCCAAAAACATCACACTACGCTATTCATGACATTAATGAGTGCATGGTCTGTCGTACTATCACGCCTTTCCGGGCAGCAAGATTTGGTGATCGGAACGCCAGTGGCAAACCGTCAGGCGGCAGAATGCGAAGCGCTGGTCGGTTTCTTCGTAAATACATTGGCGATGCGAATTAATCTTGCCGAAGCTCCTACTGTGGCAGAGCTTCTCGCACAGGTACGCGACTTCAGCCTCAGCGCGCAGGAACATCAGGAATTACCTTTTGATCAGGTCGTTGAATTACTTCAACCGCAGCGCAGCATGGATAAAACGCCGCTGTTCCAGGTGATGTTTGCTTGGGAAAACTTCGACGCCGTAGCCCCGGCGCTAACCGGTATGAATGTAGAATTGATCGATCCGCAGGTTACACGCGTAAAATTCGATCTCGAACTGAATTTAGGCACTCGCAATCGTTCGATCGTGGGTTCCCTGAACTACGCTACCGCGCTATTTGATCAGGCGACTATTGAACGCCATCAGCACTATCTGATCACCGTTCTGCGGGCGATGGTTCGTGACGATAACCTACAGGTCGATCGTATTCCGCTACTTTCCGATCGCGAATACAACCTACTGATCAATCAGTGGAATCAGACAGCGGAACCTTATCCGCTAGATGTTTGCGCCCATCAGTTATTTGAACTACAGGCACAGCGCCATCCCGAAGCGATTGCGCTCACCTATCAACAAACGTCCCTGACCTACGCCGAGCTAAATAATCTGGCTAACCATTTGGCCAATCACCTGCTTGCTCAGGGCGTTAAAGTGGAGGATAAGGTCGCAATTTGCAGCCATCGTACGCCAGAAATGATTATCGCTATGCTGGCAACACTCAAGGCCGGTGCGGCTTACCTGTCCATTCCGCCGGATACGGCACCAGAACGTCAGAATTTTATGCTAGAAGACGCCAAACCTGCGGCGATTGTGGCGCAAAGCGAGGGACAACATCGTTTCAGCGGCTGCAATATTCCACTGTGCCTGATGTCTGATATCACTCAAAACCATGGTGAAATCCCAAATCCGACGGTAGCCGTCAGTCCCGAAAATCTGGCCTATGTTATCTACACCTCCGGCTCCACCGGTAACCCGAAAGGCGTGATGGTCGAACACGGTAATCTGGTGCAATTGGTTAGCCCTTGGTGTGAACGTTGGGGTATTGGGCTGGGTGATAACGTCCTGCAATTCTGTAACCCTACCTTTGACGCCTCGGTATGCGAGATTTTCTCCGCACTGACTTCTGGTGCCAATCTGGTCTTACGCGACGATCAATGGCTGTCCGGCACCAAAACTTTCTGGCAGCTATGCGAACACTACAACATTAGTCGTATGGTTCTCCCTTACCAATTCCTGCGCCGTTTATCTGAAGAAAGTGACTATCCGTTGCCTCCATCGCTGCGAACCCTTTTCTTCGGCGGTGAGGCCGCCGCGCCGGAAATACTGCAACGCTGGCTGAGCCGTTATCCGGTTAAACCACAGTTAGTTAACAACTACGGCCCGACCGAAACTACGGTCGTTGCGACGGCTCACGTACCGACTTTAGGGGAGACGCAGCTGGATAGCATTGGTCGCCCTATTGCCAATAACCGGCTCTATGTGCTCGATCCGCACGGTGATCCGCTGCCGCAGGGAGCCATTGGCGAGCTGTATATCGGTGGGCCGGGCGTTACGCGCGGTTATTTGAATCTACCGGAAATGACCGCCGAACGTTTCCTACCCGATCCATTCAGTACGGTGAAAGGCGCACGTATGTATCGTACCGGCGATCTGGCCAGCTACCTGCCAGATGGACGCGTACAATTCCACGGGCGTAATGATCATCAGGTGAAAATCCGTGGTTTCCGTATCGAACTGGGCGAAATTGAAACCCAGCTCAATTCCCATCCGCAGGTGAAAGAAGCCGCAGTGCTGGCGCAGGACGACGGTAAAGGCAGCAAACGGCTGGTGGCCTATCTGGTAGCCGATACCGAACAGCCTCGTCCAGATATTGCAATATTGCGCAATCATTTGGCCGCGCTATTACCCGAATATATGGTTCCTGCGGCTTACGTTCTGTTGAACGAAATGCCGATTACGCCAAATGGAAAACTGGATCGCAAAGCCTTGCCTGCTCCGCAGGAAGACGCTTTTATTCATCGCGATTTTGAAGCACCACGGGCTGGCATTGAAACCACGTTAGCAGAAATTTGGCAAGGGTTGCTGGACGTAGAAAAAGTAGGACGAAACGACCATTTCTTCGAGTTAGGCGGGCATTCGCTACTGGCCGTTCGGGTCATTAGCCAGCTACAGCAATTGCTCAATATCAGCATTCCGCTGGCAGCGCTGTTCGATAACCCGCAGCTAAGCCAACTGGCAGAAGTCATCGACCGTGAAGGCCAAACAGGTGATACAACGCTGACTGCCATTATTGTTCCGGCTACGCGGGATAAACCGCTGCCACTGTCCTTCTCCCAGCAGCGCCTGTGGTTCTTGTCCCAGCTTAGCGACAGTGATTCCAACTATAACGTGCTGATGGCGTTAGCATTAAGCGGCGATGTGAATATCCCGGTATTGCAGCAAACGCTAAATATCTTATATGCACGTCATGAATCATTGCGAAGTAACTTTACTTCATCCGGACAGAATGAACCTGTGGTGATACTTCGGGATAGTCAGTCAGGTATTCCTTTCGTTGAATATGATTGGCGCGAACAGGCAAATAGCGCAGAAAAAGTAGAGGAAATATACAGCCAGGAAGAGCGGAGAATATTCGATTTAGCGAAGGACTCGCTGGTACAAGCCAGTTGGCTGCGCCTGCGAGACAACCAGAGCATCCTGCTGTTAACGCTGCACCATATTATTACCGATGGTTGGTCAATGGAAATTCTGGTGCGCGAGCTGGGAGTGACTTACTCGGCGCTGTTACAACAACGCGCTAACCCACTGCCTCCGTTGCCAATTCAATATCCAGATTATGCGGTTTGGCAGCAGCAATGGCGCAATAGCCCGGTCTGGCATGAACAGGGGAAATTCTGGCAGCAACTGCTAACCGGTGCGCCAGAACGTCTGACGCTGCCAACCGACCGGCCGCGGCCGCCTCAGCAATCCTTTATCGGCGCCAGTCTGCCTATCGTACTCAGCAGCGAGCTTTCTGATGAGCTACGCCGCCTGAGTAACCGACACGGTACTTCTTTGTTTATGACGCTGCTCAGCGCTTGGTCGATCGTGCTGTCGCGTCTGTCCGGTCAGGATGATTTGGTAATAGGGACACCAGTGGCCAACCGTAACCAGGCTGAATGCGAGGGCGTCATTGGCTTCTTCGTCAATACGCTGGCGTTACGTATCAATCTATCCACGACCTCAAACGTTGCCGATCTGCTGGCACAGGTGCGGAAAACCACCCTCGACGCGCAGGAACATCAGGCTCTGCCGTTCGAGCAAGTGGTAGAAATCCTCCAACCACCGCGCAGCATGGATAAAACTCCGCTGTTCCAGGTGATGTTTGCTCTGGAAAATATCGACGATATCGCGGTTAACATGGTGGGATTGGACGTGAAGTTGCAGGAACCACCGGTCAGTCGGGTAAAATTCGATTTAGAGCTGAGTTTAGGGGAACGCAATAAAATCATCACCGGCTCGCTGAATTACGCCAGCGCCCTGTTTGATGAAGCCACTGTTCAGCGCCACCAGCAATATTTAATCGCGGTGCTGGAAGCAATGGTGAAAAACGACGCTCAGGTCATCGGTCAGATTGATTTGATTGCCGATCGAGAAAAGCAATTACTGCTGGAACAGTGGAATCAGACGGCGCAGTCCTATCCTGCCGACCTGTGTATCCATCATTTATTTGAGCAACATGCAGAGCGCAGCCCGGACGCTATAGCTTTAGTGAATAACGCCTATTCATTGAGTTACGGCGAATTAAATAATCGAGCCAATCACCTGGCTTATCTATTGATCGAACAAGGCGTCAAAGCGGAAGATCGGGTAGCGATCTGCGCCGATCGCAGCCCGGAAATGATCGTCGGCATTTTGGCGATCCTGAAGGCCGGCGGCGCTTATCTTTCTCTGCCACATGATATTGCTCCTGAACGACTGAAATTCATGCTGGAAGATGCCAAACCGGTAGCTATTCTGGCTGAACCGGCGACACTGCCGCTGTTTAAAGACTGCGGCGTTCCTCACGAATTACTGCCAGCAGTAAGCGCTCCATTACAGGAGACAGGGGTAAATCCGCAGCCGAGCCTGGCTCCACAGAATCTGGCCTACGTGATCTATACCTCTGGCTCAACCGGTAATCCGAAAGGCGTATTGGTCGAGCACGGCAATCTGGTGCAACAAATGGTGACCTGGTGCCGCCAATGGAATCTTGGCCCACAGGATAAGGTACTGCAATTCTGCAACACCACCTTTGACGTATCAGTGTCCGAGATATTCTCCGCGTTAACCTCTGGAGCCACTTTGGTGCTGCGGGACGATCAATGGCTGGCTGGTAGCAGCGATTTCTGGCAGCTGTGTGAGCAATATGGCATTAGCTATCTGGATATTCCGTATCAGTTCTGGCGCAAACTGTGCGAAGAAAGCCGCGGGCCGTTGCCGAACGCTCTACGGCTGATATGTATCAGCGGGGAAGCCGCCGCGCCGGAAATGCTGGAGCGCTGGCTCAAACGTTACCCTGAGAAACCTGAGCTGGTGAACTGCTATGGGCCAACGGAAACCACCATTACCGCGACCACTCACTCACCTAAATTGGGTATCAGCCAGATTGATTCCATTGGCCGTCCAACGGCGAATATTCGTATTTATCTGTTGGATAACCACGGCAATCTGGTGCCGAGAGGCGTTATTGGCGAGGTGTATATCGGCGGGCCTGGCGTCACTCGCGGTTATCTGAACCTACCAGAAATGACCGCCGAGCGCTTCCTGCCCGATCCTTTCCGTTCGGTTGAAGGCGCTCGCATGTATCGCACCGGCGATCTGGCCAGCTATCTTGCAGACGGACGGCTACAGTTCCACGGCCGTAACGATCATCAGGTGAAAATTCGCGGATTCCGCATTGAATTGGGCGAAATCGAAACTAAGCTTAACGATCACCCCAATATCAGTGACGCCGCAGTGCTGGCGCTGGATGACAACAAAGGCAGCAAGCGGCTGGTCGCCTATCTGGTGGCTGATGCCAACTCGCCTGCGCCGGAGCCTATGGCTTTGCGCCACTACCTGCAAAGCCGTTTGCCGGATTACATGATTCCCGCCGCCTATGTGCTGCTGAATAGTATGCCGATCACGCCAAACGGTAAACTGGATCGCAAGGCTTTACCGGCTCCGCAGGAAAATGCCTTCCTGCATCAACCTTATGAAGCGCCGCTGGCCGGGCTGGAAACCACGATTGCCGAAATCTGGCAAAGCCTGCTGGACAGCGAAAAAGTCGGTCGCCACGATCACTTCTTTGAGCTGGGCGGGCACTCTTTACTGGCGGTTAGCGCGGTGAATCTGATCAATGCCGCTATCGATGATAAGGTCAGCGTCAGCGACATCTTTATTGCGCCAACGGTAAAACAATTGGCGAGCCGAATCACTCAGCAAGCTCGCGTCAGCGACGTGATTAACCTGCGTCAACAGGCGTTGTTACCGGAAGATATTCAGCCACAGTCGCAGTCTATCAATCAGGGAAATGCTATTTTCCTCACCGGTGCCACGGGCTTTGTGGGGCGTTTCCTGCTGCGAGAATTACTGGATAGTACCGACAGCAAAATTTACTGTCTGGTACGAGGTCATAACCAGCAGGATAGCCTGCAACGGTTGAGAAATATTCTTACCGAATGGTCGCTGTGGCGCAAAGGCGACGAGCAACGCATCATCACTATTCAAGGAGATATAAAAGCGCCGCGTTTGGGTATCGACGACCTGCTTTATCAACGCTTAGCGCAGGACGTGGGAGTTATTTTCCATTCGGCGGTAAGCATGAATCACCTTGAGTCATTTGAAATGGCGTATAAAGCCAACGTTGCAAGTCTGGTTGAACTGCTGCGTCTGACCACGCAGGGAAGTCGCAAAATTCTGAATTTCGCGTCGACTCTGAACGTATTCAGCCCGATTGGGCAGCAAGGCCATCGCGTGGTGAATGAGCAGTCATCAATTCAAGATGAGCAACACATTGCAGATCAAGGCTATGTGGCGAGTAAGTGGGTTGGCGAGGAAATCGTCAATCTGGCCGTCGCCCGTGGCATTGCCTGTAATATTTTCCGCCTGGGCCTGATTACCGCCGATTCAGAACTGGCGCGCTATGACGAGCTACAGGCATTTTACCGTCTGTTTAAGAGCAGCGTTCAGATGGGCATGGCCTTCGATGATGTCTACGGCGATATCCAGTTGACTCCGGTGGATTACACCGCGAAAGCTTTGGCGCATCTCGGTTCTAGCCATTATCCGACGGAGAATATCTTCCACCTTTCCGCCATGGAAGGAATGTCTCGACGTGAATTTATTGAGCAGTTAAATGCTCATTTGCCACAGCCGATGACCGTGGTTTCCCATCGTCAGTGGCTCCGCGAGGCGCATCGTCGCTATCAACAAGGGGAGATTTTACCTATCACCCCACTGATTCAGGACATGATGACGTCCAGCGATGAGGAATTGGATAACTTCTATCAATCTTTGCAGGAAACAACCATCGATTACGATAGCAGCCAGACGCTGAAGCGGTTAGAACGGGTTGAAATCACGCTGCCAACCGTCAATAGCGAATGGTATCGCTTATTTATCCATTCACTGCAGAAATAGTCAGTTCAATAGAGCGAAGCTAAACAAAACGGCGCTAAATGCGCCGTTTTATTTTTCCGCGTCAGAAAGGGCGTTTATTTCCAGTTGGGATCTTTCTCGAGCTGCGCCATCAATAAGTTTTTCATTCTTTCATCCGGCTGGCCTAACCATTGGTATGTGGCAAATTGACTCGGCGTTTCCAGGGCTTCTGGCTTATCTTCTACGCTAATCCGCACGCCCCAAGCCCGCTTTTTATCCTCGCTGAAAGCCACCAGCAAGAAATGGCTGGCGCAATCGTGAGGCTTACAAATATTACCAACCTGATATTTTTTACCTTCCCACTCGGCCCATTCTGGTGGCGCAGAGGTTCCGGCACCTTTACGCGCCCAGGCAGGCAAATTCTTCTGTCCTTTAATCATTTTTTGCCAGCTGCTTTTATACTGCGGCTGCTGAACTAACTCTGCCGTGGTCAACGTTTGCTGGGCAAAACTCCATGAACTCACGCTCAATAACGTCCCCAGTAAAAGACAATGGAGGGTTTTCTGTCCTTTCATTATCGCAATCCTTTTTATGTCATTTGATATTCAACAGTGGTTTCACCGCCCTGTTATTCAGTTCATAAGACCAGCGACGCAGGAAAAAGTTGATCCCCAGCACGAATTTCCACGCTAAATTCAGTTATTCAACAATCGGTATGACAACTTGAGTTAAGCTATGAACCAGATTATTGACCAAGAAGATCTGCCTCTATGCCTAGCCTCGAATTTTCTCAAAACATACCCAAATTGTATTATTCTGCGACGGATGCTCCTACGCTAAAGACAGTCACCACCGACAAGATTCTACAAATGGTGGTCGATCTGGATGTCGCCAACTCAGAGGACGAACACTACGTCACCGGCTGGATGGGACTAAACAGCGTGATGGTGGTACGTAACTATCAGAATAAACGCGGCACCGCGAACGGTTTTGTGCTGAATAAAGGCAATAGGCATCGGCTGAGCGTGCAGTCTATCGAATTCCGTATTCCTAAAATGGTGCTCTGGATGACCTTCCGCCGCCGCCCGCGGACGATGGAATTGATTACCTACGAGGCGCTGGAAGGCGAGCTTAACGGCATGCAGCAATACCGCAATATTCTGGATAAAGCCTTGATCCAGCAGTTAGAGCAAGACTGGCGCGATCTGAACGATTATCTCGGTGAAGCCTGCTGGCAGTTGGAAAATGGTCGTCCGCTGTGGCAGCGGCTTCATCAGGAAATTACGCCGAAAGCCATCGACCAGGTTGCTGATTCCGCGGTGTTCCGCAGTAAAAACCGACAGATTGACGGCGAGTTCGGCGGGTTCTGGGCCGGAGATTATTTTTTCGCTATACGGCCAAAAAGTGATAAACATCCTCACGCGGCGGTGATGATTTCATGGCGAGAAAACGAACATGACATCGGCAGCTATGTATTTGATCAGAAAAAAGATCAGCAGGGTAATATCAGCCTATTACCCTGCATTCGCCCACGTAAAGGCGCAGAGCACTTTATTCTGAATCCTTTTGACGCCGTTCACTTACAGCGGGCGCTGGCGCTGTTCGCTCTCACCCGCCCATTCCTGATCGCCGAATAAACTGAGCGCCAGTCTGGCTGGGCTACCACCAACGATAAAAGTGGTGAACCGGCCCGATTCCTTGCCCAACCTCCAGCGTATCCGCCTGCTCCAACGCGCCTTGCAGATAAGATTTAGCAGCGGAGACCGTTGCCGCCCAGTTTTCCTGTGTTGGTCGTAGCGCCGCCAACGCCGCCGACAGCGTGCAGCCAGTGCCGTGCGTGTGGCGAGTGGCAATGCGGGGTAAACAGAAACGGAACTCGCCATTAGCCGTAAACAGCCAATCGGGGCTATCCCCACCGGTCAAATGTCCGCCTTTCATCAATACGCCCTGACAGCCCATAGCCAGTAATTCCCGCCCTTGAGCGCACATTTCCCATTCATTAGTCGCAGGCTGACAATCCAACAACGCCGCCGCTTCCGGCAGGTTTGGCGTAATCAGGGAAACCAGCGGCAACAATTGCTGACGCAGCGCCGCCACCGCCGCAGGCTCTAACAGCGGGTCGCCACTTTTGGCCAGCATCACGGTATCCAATACCACGAAATCCAGTGGGTATTGCCGTAACTTTTCTGCCACTATCTGAACGATATTTTCATTGGCCAACATACCCAATTTGGCGCTATCAATACGTACATCGCTCAGGACTGAATCCAATTGAGCGGCCACAAATGCGGGGTCTATCGCATAAACCGACTGCACACCTCGCGTATTCTGCGCCACTAAAGCCGTTACCACGCTGGTTCCGTAAGCACCCAAAGCAGAAAAGGTTTTTAAATCAGCCTGAATACCCGCGCCGCCGCTAGGGTCAGTTCCGGCTATGGTTAATGCATTGAGACGTTTCATTGGCATATCTCCACGGAAAAGACGATCGATGGAGACAACAGATAAGCTGTGATAGCAGAAGCGAGTAAAACGGTAGGTCGAAGGTACATATTCCTCCCAACCGGCGGTCAAGAAGGCGGTACCCAGAGGATGCCGAGACTTCCCTACGCTGGCATAATCCAGATCAGGTAATACGGGTAAAATCTCAGCCACACAGTGAGTTAGCGCGGCACCCCGAGTCAGAACGACCATTATCAGCGGTTGATAAGATAAGATCAACTCTGGCTCAAGGGTGATAAGTCGCTACTCAGGGGGATAAAATGAACATTCGTGAATATCAGGAAGCCGATCGTCCCTTTTTACGAACGCTGTATCTGGCTTCCCGTCAGGCTGCCTTTAGCTGGATTAATCAGGAAAATTTCCGACTGGAAGACTTCGATAAAGCGGTATTGGGAGAAAAGATTTTGGTGGCGGTAGAGGACGGTAACCGGCTGGGCTTTGCTTCGGTTTTTCGGGAGGAAAACTTTCTGCATAACCTGTTTGTCGATCCGAGCAGCCAGGGTCTTGGCGTGGGAAAATTACTGCTACAGGCGGTACAGAGGGAATTGACCGCTACCGGGGTGTTAAAGTGTCTAGTCCGCAACCAGCGAGCGCTGGCGTTTTATCAGCAAAATGGCTGGCAGAAAATCGCCACCGGCAAAGGAGAAGATGGCGAATATATTTTGATGCATTGGGTAAAACCGAGCTAAAAATCATTTCGGCAATGGGTAATCGGACGCTTCGCTCCTTTCGCGTCAGATTACCCTATGCTCAGGCTAGTTTTCGCGTAATGCTTTCACATCGTCGGCTTTGATGTTCAACGTCGGCTGACCAAACTGTTGCAGCAAATAGTTACTGAGAGTCGCAACTTGTTCATCACTTAGGGTGTTGGCAAAACCCGGCATGAACACTTCACCGTCGTTAGTCTGGCGAGTCACCCCGTGCAAAATCACTTTGACCATATTATTCGGCGTCGTGGCTCCAACCACTGAGTTTCTCATCAGAGAAGGATAATAACCGTCCTTAACTCCCGCGCCGGTAAAACTGTGGCAACTAGCACAGTTCCCCAAATACAGCCGCGCGCCATCGGTGTAATCATCGGCGCTAAACGCCTTGCCGCGTAGCGAATCGACGCCGGTTGCCGGTTGCCCCCAGTCTGAGCGGCTCTTGGTTTCATCATCGAGATTCAGCGGTTTCAAAGTTCGTAAATAAACCGCCATCGCGTTAAGGTCGCTCTCTGTCAGGTGACGGGTACTGTTTTCAATCACTTCGGCCATTGGTCCGGCTGCCTGCGCTTTCCCGTCAACATGGCCGCTGCGCAGGTATTGAACCAACTGCTCCTGGCTCCAACTGCCAATCCCCGCATTAGGATCGGAAGTAATATTAAATGCCGTCCAGCCATTAATTTCAGCGCCACCGTAGGCTTTGCTGTCTTTCATTCCCATAGTGAAATTGCGCGGCGTATGGCATTCCCCGCAGTGCCCCAGCGCCTCGACAAAGTAGGCACCGCGATTCCACTCGGCGCTTTGATTATTATCAGGCTGGAAACGCTGCCCTTCAAAATTCACCCAATTCCAAAACCACAGTCCCCAACGCTGATTGAACGGGAATGGCATATCGTTTTCACGATTTGGCTGATGTACCGCAGGCAGGCTAAACAGATAGGCTTTTATCGCCCTAACGTCATCATCCGTTAGTAAAGTGTATGAAGTGTAAGGGAAAGCGGGATAGAGATTCTCACCATCTTTCCCTTTTCCCTCATGCAGCGCCCGAATAAACTCTTCGTCATTCCACTCCCCAATACCCGTCGCTTTATCCGGCGTAATATTCGGTGAATATAAGGTTCCCATCGGCGTTTTAAAGGCTAATCCTCCGGCAAAAGGCTTTCCCCCTTTGGTGGTATGGCAGGCTACGCAGTCTGCCGCCTGAGTCAGATATTCCCCTCGTTTAATCAGATCCGTACCTTCCGCTCCTTGCACCGTCGCGCTAAAGGCACCGCATAACGCCAGCCAGACCAGAGTTTGCTTTTTCATATCACACCTCGGCCTTTAACGTTTCGGCAATGCGTAAAGAGAGCGCAGCGATAGTCAGCGTACAGTTAACCGATCCCACGGTAGGCATCACGCTGCTACTGGCGATAAACAGGTTTTTATGATCGTGAGTACGGCAATCACTATCCACCACCGAGTCTTTTGGGTCGTTCCCCATAATAGTGGTGCCAGTAATGTGATTGTTGTTGGCGAAATCATTATGGAATACCACTTCGGTTCCGCCCATTAGCCGCGCCGCATCAGCATAGACCTGCTGGGTATGCAATGCACTTTTGCGCACATAGTCATCCATGGCGTAATAAAACTCGGGTTTAGGTATGCCGATGGCGTCTTTTTCCGTTAGGCTGGGAATAATGCGGTTTTCCATATGAGGCAAAATTTCGTGAAAACTGTCAAAACGCACGTAGCGAGCCGCCCGGTCGCGGATTTTTGCCTCCAACTGCGGCCCTAGCTGTAAATCCCCCTGCTTGAGCAAATTGATTGTCACTTCGTCCGTACGAGATAAATTCGATAAATGAATCTTTTTGGCCGCATACTCAGCACGGAAAGCGCCATCGCGGAACCCCACCATTGACGTCATTTCCTGCGGACCACGCCCCGGCCACAGCGCTTCATTAGCCAGGAAAGTCACGCCAATACCCGGATGGTCCATCAGATTTCGTCCCACACGGTCTGAACTATTGCCCACTCCGCGAGGATTTTTTTCACTGACGGACATCAGCATTATTTTCGGAATTTCTATGCCATTCGCAGCCAATACAAAGAATTTCCCTTCAGCCCGATGTTCCCCGCCCTGAGCGTCTTTAAACAAGGCTGCAGCAATTTCCTGCCGATCGTTCACTTCCAGCTTATAAACAACCGCCTGCGGACGAACAATTGCCCCCGCTCGTTCGGCTTTTTCAACGTGAGTAATCCCGTTATACATCGCGCCAATGGGGCAAATCGGCATACAGTTATTGTTACCGCAGCAGGTCGGCCTGCCATCATACGGACGACTATTTCGCGCCACCGGCTCGGTTACAACATAAAATCCATTCGCATTTAATACGGTTTTAATTCGCTGCTCGTTCCATGAAAGCGGCAATGGTTCCATCGGATAAGGCTGCGCGCGGGGCGATCCCAAATCTTCATTGTTCGGCCCCCAAACGCCCAGTTCCTGCTCAGCACGGAAATACCATTTTTCCAGCGCGGTATAGTCGATGGGCCAATCTAATCCCACGCCATACAGCGTTTTTAATTTGAAATCATTCGGTAAAAAACGCCAGGCCGAAGCGGCCCAGTGCCAGGTTGTCCCGCCAACAGCACGGATATATTGTACGTCGTAAGGGTGTTCCCCTTTTTGAATCAAGTAGTGATTATCAGGATTAAATTCGGGATGAGGTGCGTAAGGAGTAGAAGGATAAGCGGCCATGTTGTCTGATTTATCCGGCTGATTGCGGAAGTTCTCCACTATCTCCCAACGCGGTAAACGCGGCCCCGCTTCTAGTATCAATACCGATTTCCCCGCTAGCGCCAGCTGATGCGCGACAAGCCCTCCCGCTACGCCGGACCCGATAACAATCACGTCAGCCTGCAAAGTATCAGCCATAAAAGTATTCTCCTGAATTATATGGCCACGTCAGGCTTGGCAGCCCAATAACCGGGTTGGTTAGGACAATAGGAGCGAATGACTAAAACATCAGACACGGCCTCAAACATCAGCGCATTCTCGTAGCTAATCACCGCCGCATTCGAGCCTTCCCCTATCACGCCCACATACCACGCCTGCAAGACCTGCCGGGCAATGCCCTGCTGTGCCTGCGACCAATTTTGTGGCTCACCAGCCGGAAGCGGTTGGAGTAAAGCCAGTTGTTGATCGAGCTGCGGCAGGCGCAGAATAAGTACCTGATAGATCCGCTGGCCGATATGGGGATTAAGTTGACGCTTACCGGTCAAAGCACGCGAAACCAGCATAAATCGCTCCAGATTGAGCGGCATCGTTGAGGTTGAAGCAGCAAAAACATTCAGGGACAGCGGACTCATCAAGCTGGCGACTAACCCAACGCCGACATATCCCAATAAACGCCGACGGGATACGCCGTTAACGCGAGGTATAGATGGGGGATGTAACGACATGTTTTCTCTCCACAAAACACTAAGTACGCCCTACAGTAATCATCGATTTGATTCAGCGATGCGGGTGACTGTTTGGCTAAACCGCAGCGTATTTCTCAGCTCGCTGAGGTGAAAAGTTCTGTTGTGAAAAAATAATTATCTCGCCTGTTAGCGATGTAAATTATGGTGTTCTATAACTTAAACATTTAGTTGATAGGTAAATATTCGTCAAGGCGATAGTGTTCAACCCCAACGGGTAACATAAAGTAAAACGACAGCATTATTAATTTTAAAACAATATTGTGTGTTTAAGACAATGACATTATTTATTGACTACCAGCATATCCCTCATACTTATTAATAAGAAGTTACGAATATCTCTCGTGGTGCAAATCCCATCATGTAATAAATGATGTGGGGAGCAGCTTCCATTATTTCAGGTGCAGGTGCCGGATCGATCATCCACGGCGCTGAGGGTAAACGACGATAATTATGAGTATATGAGATTACATATGTCACCATTTACATTCATCAACACATTCCGTCATCACCTGCCTGCATCGGTACAATATATTATATGAACCCAATCCTTTTTATTCTTTTAGGTAAACCTTCAGCAATAAAACCATTTCCATCTTTATTTTCTTTATTACCATAGTAATGAAGATAGTGTTTAGCCCCTCCAACAGCATGGTTAAAATCGATTGTATTATCGGTATTATCAGTGGGTTCAGGCAACTATTCTTAGCGCTTATACGCTCCTGTAAATCGTGCAGGCTTAACTCATTTATATCCTTACGAATAACTATAGACCTTCCACCATAGTTAATATCAGAGCGCCCATTGGTATTGATGACAACCGATACTCGAATCGAATAAATTTAATTATTTCAACATCAGGAAATACTGGAAACTCGACGTAAGTAAAAATACTGAAACATTCTTTTTTATTACATGCTTTAGTTATTATTCTCATAATAACATAGCTTACCCTCATTCAAAAAAACAGCCTAGACAATATGGGGATATAAAAAACCAAGGTTAAAGACACAAGAAATACAAGAAATACAAGAAATACAAAATAGCATCCAAGCGTAGCTAACCGCTCAGAGTATAGCCAGACCTATATCAATTCAATAAACAGATTCAATATATTAAGTCCGTATCACGAGTAAATATTAATTGTGAGAAGTAGAATATAAAAACAAAATAACAATAAACATCTTATTTCATTTAACAAAATTAATTAAATGAAATAAATGAAAAACCCCCGAAATATACGGGGGTTGGATTTTTATCGAAAATTATTTATTTCGGGCTGTTATTCCCACTCAATGGTTGCCGGTGGTTTGCCGCTGATGTCATACACCACGCGAGAAATACCGTTGACTTCATTGATAATGCGGTTAGATACACGGCCAAGGAAATCATAGGGCAGATGTGCCCAATGCGCGGTCATGAAATCGATAGTTTCGACTGCACGCAGAGAAACCACCCAATCATATTTACGACCATCGCCCATGACACCTACGGAACGAACCGGCAGGAATACGGTGAACGCCTGGCTGACTTTATTGTAAAGATCGGCTTTATGCAGCTCTTCAATAAAGATCGCATCAGCGCGACGCAGCAGGTCACAATACTCTTTCTTCACTTCGCCCAGTACGCGCACGCCTAAACCTGGACCAGGGAACGGATGACGATACAGCATGTCATACGGCAGACCCAATTCCAGACCAATTTTACGCACTTCATCTTTGAACAGTTCTTTCAGCGGCTCAACCAGACCCAGCTTCATTTCTTTCGGCAAACCGCCCACGTTATGGTGTGACTTGATAACGTGCGCTTTACCGGTGGCAGAGGCCGCAGACTCAATCACATCCGGATAAATGGTGCCTTGTGCCAACCATTTGACCTGCTCTTGCTTACAAGCTTCTTCATCGAAGACTTCCACAAATACGCGGCCAATGGTTTTACGTTTGGCTTCAGGCTCATCAATACCGGCCAGTGCGCTCAGGAAACGATCTTCCGCCGCAACGTGGACAATATTCAGACCGAATTTATCACCGAACATTTCCAGCACCTGATCGGCTTCGTTCAAACGCAATAAGCCGTTATCCACGAATACACAGGTCAGACGCTTACCGATGGCACGGTGCAGCAACATAGCGGTAACGGAAGAATCTACACCGCCAGAGAGGCCCAGAATCACGTGATCTTCGCCAATTTGTTCGCGCAGACGTGCTACTGCATCTTCGATGATGGTCGCAGGCGTCCACAGCGCTTCACACTGGCAAATATCCAATACGAAGCGCTCTAACAGGCGTTGGCCTTGTTTGGTGTGGGTGACTTCCGGGTGGAACTGTACGCCATAGAAGCGTTTTTCTTCGTTGGCCATAATGGCAAACGGGCAGGTATCGGTGCTAGCAACGGTGACAAAGTCAGACGGAATTGCCGTCACTTTATCGCCGTGGCTCATCCACACATCCAGAATTGGCTCACCGGCCGCGTTCAGAGCATCTTTAATATCACGAACCAGCGCAGAATCAGTTTTGATCTCTACCTGCGCATAGCCGAACTCGCGCTCGGTAGAACCTTCAACGTGGCCCCCCAGTTGCATCGCCATGGTTTGCATACCGTAGCACACGCCCAATACCGGTACGCCTGCGTTGAACACGAAGTCTGGAGCACGCGGACTGCCGTTTTCAGTGGTGCTTTCCGGGCCGCCGGACAGGATGATGCCACTCGGATTAAACTCACGAATCTGGGCTTCAGTTACGTCCCACGCCCATAGTTCACAGTAAACGCCAATCTCACGAACGCGACGCGCCACTAGCTGAGTGTATTGCGAACCGAAATCGAGAATAAGGATGCGATGCTTATGGATATTTTTTGTCATGTGAGGCGTATTCCAGAAACAGGTCAATAAATAAAATAAAAATGAAAGACTTCAGCAACGTTAATAAACGTCCTATTCCAATCGGCGAAGCCAGAAAGTGAGTTAACGCCCGCAGCATCACATACGCAATTGACGCAAAGTCATTGAGCAATGCGAGCAGCGGACGATGACAAAACTCACCGACCGCAGCTCTTGGAATTAGCCCATGCGGTAGTTCGGTGATTCTTTCGTGATAGTCACATCGTGCACATGACTTTCCTGAATACCCGCACCACTGATGCGTACGAATTCTGCTTTGGTACGCAGATCGTCAATGGTCGGGCAACCGGTCAGACCCATACAAGAGCGCAAACCGCCCATTTGTTGGTGAACGATTTCTTTCAGCAGACCTTTGTACGCTACGCGGCCTTCGATACCTTCCGGTACCAGTTTGTCTGCGGCGTTATCAGTCTGGAAATAACGGTCGGAAGAACCTTTGGACATCGCGCCCAAAGACCCCATACCGCGATAGGATTTGAATGAACGGCCTTGATACAGTTCGATTTCACCCGGAGATTCTTCAGTACCTGCCAGCATAGAACCCACCATCACGCAGGACGCGCCCGCTGCAATCGCTTTCGCAATATCACCGGAGAAGCGAATACCGCCATCGGCGATAACCGGAATACCGGTGCCTTCCAGCGCGGCTACGGCATCAGATACCGCTGTGATTTGCGGAACACCCACGCCGGTAACGATACGGGTAGTACAGATAGAGCCGGGGCCAATCCCCACTTTTACCGCGCTAACACCGGCTTCTGCCAATGCTCTTGCGCCTGCGCCTGTAGCGACGTTACCGCCAACAATTTGCAGATCAGGATATTTAGCGCGAGTTTCGCGAATGCGTTGCAGAACGCCTTCGGAATGACCATGAGATGAGTCGATCAGCAAAACGTCAACGCCAGCGGCAACCAGTGCGTCGATACGCTCTTCGTTACCTGCTCCGGCGCCAACGGCAGCGCCAACGCGTAAACGGCCGTGTTCGTCTTTACAGGCGTTAGGCTTACGTTCTGCTTTTTGGAAGTCTTTTACGGTGATCATGCCGCGTAGATGGAAGTTATCATCAACTACCAACGCTTTTTCAACGCGTTTTTCGTGCATTTTCTGCAACACAATTTCGCGAGATTCGCCTTCTTTTACGGTAACCAGACGCTCTTTCGGCGTCATAACCGCCGTTACAGGCTGTTCCAGATCGGTGACAAAGCGTACGTCACGGCCAGTAATGATACCCACCAGTTCGTAATCTTCGGTCACAACCGGATAGCCAGCAAAGCCGTTACGGGCGGTCAGTTCTTTAACCTGACGCAAAGTGGTGGTTGGCGTAACGGTCTGTGGTTCAGTAACCACGCCGCTTTCATGTTTTTTCACGCGGCTGACTTCTTCGGCCTGACGCTCGATAGACATGTTTTTATGGATGAAGCCCAGACCGCCTTCTTGCGCCAGAGCAATGGCCAGGCGAGATTCGGTTACGGTATCCATGGCTGCGGACAGCATAGGGATATTCAGGCGGATAGTTGCGGTCAGTTGAGTACCAAGATCCGCAGTGTTAGGCAGAACTGTGGAATGGGCTGGAACCAGGAGAACGTCGTCAAAGGTTAGTGCTTCTTTCGTGATACGTAGCATGGGCAATATCTCACCAGAGTGATTTGAGAAAAGATAAAATATTGCCGTGGCATTATACAGAGCGTAATCGGTTGCCTCCAGCACTTTCTGATAAATTTTCTTGCTTACCGTTCTGAGGCAGGTAATATCGATCAATTAAGTACTTGTTTTAAAATTTGATCCAGGTCACATGCCACTAACTTCCGCCACCTCGATATTTACCGTCAGCCGCCTGAATCAGACGGTTCGACAGCTGTTGGAAATGGAAATGGGCCAGATTTGGCTCACCGCCGAGATATCCAACTTTTCCAAGCCCGCCTCCGGTCACTGGTATTTTACCTTGAAAGACGATCGGGCGCAGGTACGCTGCGCGATGTTTCGCAATAGCAATCGCCGCACCACTTTTAACCCGCAAAATGGTCAGATGGTGCTGGTCAGAGCCTCAATCACTCTGTATGAACCCCGAGGTGACTATCAGTTAATCGCTGAAAGTATGCAGCCTGCCGGCGATGGTTTGCTGCAACAGCAGTTTGAGCAATTGAAAGCACAATTGGCAGCGGAAGGATTATTTGAAGCGGCGCACAAACAGCCGCTCCCTGCCCCAGCCAAACGGGTCGGCGTGATTACTTCCGCCAGCGGAGCGGCTCTGCACGATGTGCTACAGGTGCTTCAGCGCCGCGATCCTTCGCTGCCGGTGGTGATTTATCCTACTTTGGTTCAGGGTGCCGAAGCGCCAATGCAAATCGTCCGCGCGATTGAAATGGCCAATCGGCGCGCTGAGTGTGATGTCTTGATTGTGGGGCGTGGTGGCGGTTCGCTGGAAGATTTATGGAGTTTTAACGATGAACGGGTGGCGCGAGCAATATTTGCCAGCCGGATTCCGATTGTCAGCGCCGTCGGGCATGAAACCGATGTGACTATCGCCGATTTTGTTGCCGATCTGCGAGCACCGACGCCTTCTGCTGCCGCTGAAATTGTTAGCCGCAATCAGCTGGAATTAGTGCGTCAGATTCAAGCGCAGCAACAGCGCATGGAAATGGCGATGGATTATTATCTGGCGCAGCGTAATCAACAATTTACCCGACTGCATCACCGCTTACAGCAACAGCATCCTCATTTGCGTTTGGCGCGCCAGCAAACGTTGTTGTTTAAACTGCAACGTCGGTTGGAAGAATGCGCTCAAAACCAGATTCGCCTGCAAGTTCGCCGGGTTGAGCGTTTGCAACAACGGCTGAGTCACGTCCAGCCGCAGGGACGTATCCATCGTTACAGTCAACAAGTGCAGCAGCAGGAATATCGTCTGAAACAGGCGCTAGAGCGCCAGCTAAACGCTTATCGTCAACGTTTTGGGATTGCCTGTTCTCAGTTAGAAACCGTTAGCCCACTGGCTACACTGGCACGCGGCTATAGCGTGACCCAAACCCCCAGCGGCAGTCTGCTAAAAACCACTCAGCAAGTACAGGTGGGTGATACGCTGAAAACCCGGCTGCAGGATGGTTGGGTGGAAAGTGAAATTACGCAGCTAACGCCGGTGAAAAAAGCACGTAAGCCGCGAACGGCGGCGAAATAGCTCAGTTTTTATCGTCACCGGGTACGATGCTATCCAGTGTGTCAGTAAGACAATTGACAACTCGCTGCGGCGTTAAAGATGCAGGGTATACTCGTATTTCACGCGTTTTTTCGAAATCAAACCATGCCCGTGCTGACAAAAATAATCAACTGCGCCGCAGGCCTTAAGCACCTGTAACGGCTTTTCGCAATCTGGGCAAATCGCTTGCGGCTGATAGTCGCTACTGCATGTAGCACAGTGAAAGTGACCACTTACCTCATCCATCGCTGTATGACACACCGGACATAAAGCTTCCATTATTTTCTCCTTAAATCACGCCGAATGTACGCAGGAAATAAATACCCAAGGCCGTAGTAAAGAACGATCCCACGGTAGTAATGGCGATAATATTAGCCGCTAAAGTGGCATTTCCGCCCATTGCTCGCGTCATCACATAACTGCCCGCCGCCGTTGGCGTCGCTGAAAACAGGAAGATAATTCCCAGTGCAGCACCGCGAAAACCCAGCAACCATCCGCCTAACGTCATGATTAAAGGTACAAAAATCAGTTTGGCGGAGGATGCCAAAGCCGCCACGTTAGAAGAACGAAACATCGCCTTCCAGTCCAGGCTGGCTCCGGTGCAAAGCAAGGCCAGCGGCAGTGCCAGAGCGGAAATAAAACCACCGGTTTGCTGAATAACCTGCGGCATCGGCAGGTGGGTTTGAGCATAGAGTAAGCCGCAAACCAGACCGATAATTAGCGGGTTAGTCACAATACTTTTCAATAAGGCGCTCTGGCTGATTTTTCCGTCGGTGGCCGCGTTCAGACTGCGAGTTAACGTGATCACCGACAGAACGTTGAATAATATTACCGTGACCGTCAGATACATCGCCCCCAGCGCCATTCCTTCATCACCGTAAGCGGTCATCGCGTAGGCCAACCCCACTATGGCGGTATTGGCACGAAAGCCGCCCTGCACGAATACACCGCGCTCACGAGGCTCTTTAACCAGCCAGTGAGCGGCCACTTCCAGCAGCGAAAAGGTAATCAACGTGCCGACTGCACCGTAAATCACTAATGGTAGATGATCGGCCAGACTAACGTGATTAGTGGCAACGCTAAAGAATAGCAGGCAAGGCAAAGCGAGATTGAAAACCAGACGGGTGGCACCGTCGCAGAAACTGTCGTCCATCAGACGCCAGCGTCGCAACATGACGCCAAGTAACATCATCAATAAATTCGGTACTGTTACGCTAAACGCAAAACTCCAAGTTTCCCATGACATAACGTCTTCCCAAACTCATTTCGTAAACAATACTTTTAGCCATTAGCCAGAAACACGAAGGGCGCGGAATATCCGCGCCCTGCTAGCTTACTTTATTTCTTTTTCAGATGTGACAACAAGCGTTTACGCTTCCGCATCTGGTTTGGTGTCAAGGTGTTACGCTTGCCAGCAAACGGGTTTTCACCCTCTTTAAACTGAATACGGATCGGCGTCCCCATCACTTTCAATGAACGACGGAAATAGTTCATCAGGTAGCGTTTATAGGAATCGGACAAATCAGTCACCTGATTACCGTGAATAACCACGATGGGTGGATTATAACCACCGGCGTGGGCGTATTTCAGTTTCACACGGCGACCACGTACTAGCGGCGGCTGATGATCTTCTTCAGCCATTTGCATGATACGCGTCAGCATTGAGGTACCAACACGTTTGGTAGAGCAATCGTAAGCTTCCTGAATGGATTCAAACAGATTACCTACGCCGCTGCCGTGCAGAGCAGAGATAAAGTGAATACGTGCGAAATCAACGAAGCCCAAACGCAGGTCCAGCATGTCTTTCACTTGAGCGCGAGCTTCTTCGCTCATGCCATCCCATTTATTGACGGCGATAACAAGTGAGCGCCCACTATTGAGGATGAAGCCCAACAGAGACAAATCCTGGTCGGAGATACCTTCGCGAGCATCAATCACCAGCAATACAACGTTCGAGTCTTCGATCGCTTGCAGGGTCTTGATTACCGAGAATTTCTCAACGGTTTCAGTGATTTTCCCACGTTTACGCACACCGGCGGTGTCGATCAGGATATATTCACGATCGTCGCGGGTCATTGGGATATAAATACTGTCGCGAGTGGTGCCCGGCATGTCGTACACCACCACACGCTCTTCACCGAGAATGCGGTTGGTCAGTGTAGACTTACCTACGTTAGGACGCCCAACTATGGCCAGCTTGATCGGCAAATCCAGCGGGTTGAAATCGTCTTCTTCTGGTTCTTCCCCTTCTGCCTGATCTTGATCCTGCGCTTCCAGTTCTGCCCAATAGGCGGCGTTGGCTTCTTCTTCAGTCAATTCAACTTCAGGTTCTACCGGCGCCATATACGGAGCCATGACTTCTTCAATCAGCTGAGCTACGCCACGACCGTGCGAAGCGGCAATTGGGTGAACGTCTCCCATTCCCAAAGAGTAGAAATCGGCGGCGGCCGCTTCAGGCTCCATGCCGTCGGTTTTGTTAGCAACCAGGAAAGTGGCTTTTTGGCGGCTACGCAGATGCTGGGCAATGCCCTGATCCGCAGGCATCAGGCCAGCGCGCGCATCAACCATGAATAATACGATGTCTGCTTCTTCAATCGCTAACAGCGACTGTCCAGCCATGCGTGTTTCAACGCCATCTTCGGTGCCATCAATACCGCCGGTATCGATAACAATAAACTCATGACCCTCAACTTCGGCACGACCATATTTACGGTCACGCGTCAGCCCGGGGAAATCCGCCACTAACGCATCCCGAGTGTGAGTCAAACGGTTAAATAAAGTGGATTTACCCACATTCGGGCGCCCAACCAGGGCGATGACAGGTATCATTATTGAAGCCTCATTACTTATTTTTCAATTCGTTACAACGCTATCGAACAACACGGACAGCGGAGTTTATAGAATACGAAACGGCCCCTGAACTATTCAGGAGCCGTTTAGGGACTCATATTAAGAGCCAATGTGTTCGGTAATCACACCCTTGAAAGTTTAGCTTTCGTCCAGTGTATTACCCGATAATTAGCGAGTAAACGCGTAGACCGTGCCGCCTTTGGCCTGAATCATCAGCTTATCGCTGACAACCACCGGCGCGCTAAGGAAGCCGGAGCTATCCACTTTCTGCTGCGCAACAAAACGGCCGTCTTCGGTATTCACCCAGTGCAGATAACCTTCGGCATCACCAACCACCAGATAGCCATTATACATAACTGGGGCAGTCAAGTTACGATGCAATAGATCGCTTTGGCTCCAAAGGGTAATACCACCGTCGGATTTCAGTGCCACAATGCGGTCATTTTGGTCAACCAGGAAAATGCGACCAGAATCAACGATGAAATCGTTGACCGAACCCAACTCGCGTTTCCACAGAATCTGACCAGAACGCAGATCCAATGCGGTCAGGTTACCATTGTAAGCCAGCGCATAAACCACGCCGTCTACCACGATTGGCGTCATATCAACATCGTTCAGACGGTCAATTTCGGTAGTACCGGTTACCTGAGAAATACGTTGCTGCCAAATCAGCTGGCCTTGTTCCATCATGACCGCACTAACGCGACCATTATCACCGCCAACAATAGCCGCGCCAAAGGCAACGGTCGGTGCAGATTCACCGCGCAGGGACAGAGAAGGCACATCCAGATTCAGCGTCCATTTAATCGCGCCATCGCTCTCATTCAACGCCTGCAACATACCGTTGGTAGTGTGAATCAGAACCACGCCGTCGCTGACAACCGGACGCGACATCGCTTCGCCAGCCACGCTGGTCTGCCACGCTACTTTACCATCGTCGGCATTCAGCGCGTAGACCACCGCTTTTTCGCTACCCACAAACACGTGAGAACCAGAAACAGTCAGACCGCCGGAAAGCATGGCTGATCTGTTGCTGGAGTAGAAATTGGTTTTTTCAGACAGATCGGTTTGCCAGATTTGTTTACCAGTATCGATATCCATCGCTTTCACCAGACCTTTACGATCAGCGGCGAAAACAGAAGAACCCTGCCAGGTCGGGCGCAGATGGGAGTAGTAATCACCCACACCGCTGCCAACAGAAGTGCTCCACACCTTGGTCGGAGTGAACTGATTTTCAACCGTTGGCAGTGGCGACATGGTCACCACATCTTCTTCACTGTTAAACAGTGAGCAGCCGCTCAATAGGGCGACGGAAACCAGTCCTACTAAGAGTGTTTTACGCAGTTGCATGGGAATTCCCCTTAGCTGGACAAATTGTTCAATTTCATGCGCAGCAATGCCTGCAACGCCTGAGAAGCATTAGATTCGACGCCTTTGGTGTAAGCTGCGCGTGCACCAGCAACGTCGCCCTTACTTAATAATGCATCGCCACGCACGTCTTGCGCCATTGCAGTCCAACCATCGCCTTTCACCGCATCGAGGGTTTTCAATGCATCTTCCGGCTTTTTCAATTGCAGCTGGACACGCGCCAAACGCAGGTTGATCAACGACAGCAGGTTTTCATCTTTGGTATTGCCCTGAGCCAGACTCAACTGCTGAGCAGCCTTATCAAATTGCCCTTGTGCCACAAAGTGATGCGCCAGTTCCAACCCGGCCAACACGCCATAGTTGTTGCTGTTGCTTTGTACAAATTTTTCCGCAGCGGTAACGCCTTCAGCGTTGTTGGCTGCCAATGCCGCACTGGCTTTCTGGAAGGAAGAAGATGCTTCCGTCAGCGCGGTATTCTGATGGCTCTGCCAATAACGCCAGCCCACCAAAGCACCAATTCCGAGCACCACACCCACGGCCAGCGCTTTTCCGTTTTCACTAAAGAAACGGCGCACTGCGTCAACCTGGTCATTTTCAGTGGTATAGACTTCCACGGTGTCTCTCTCCTTAACCTAACATCGAAGCCAGACGCGCAGCTACATCAGCTTGCGCCAGCGTTTCTTGTTCACCCTTGCGCAGATCTTTCACTACCACCTGCTGTGCAGACACTTCGTCTTCACCTAACACCAAGGCCACGCGCGCGCCCCATTTATCGGCACGGGCGAATTGTTTTTTAAAGTTGCCGCCGCCATAGTTGGTCATCAGCTTCAATGACGGCAAAGCGTCACGCAGAGTTTCAGCCAGCTGCATTGCTGCGCTCTGTGTCCCCTGACCGGAAGACACCAAATACACATCAACCGTTGGCGGTACGCAAAATTCAGGATTAACCGCCTGAACCAGCAAAACCAAACGCTCCAGCCCCATAGCAAAACCGACGGCTGGCGTCGCTCGGCCACCCAGTTGCTCTACCAGACCATCGTAACGGCCGCCGGCACAGACTGTCCCCTGAGAACCAAGGCTATTGGTTATCCATTCGAAAACGGTACGGTTGTAATAATCCAGGCCGCGAACCAAACGCTCGTTAACGCTATATGGGATACCGGCATGATCCAAAAGTTCACACAATCCGGCAAAATGCTGTTTGGATTCTTCATCCAGATATTCAGAAAGACGCGGCGCATCGTTCAGCAACTGCTGGACTTCTGGATTTTTTGAGTCCAAAACACGCAGCGGATTGCTATACATCCGGCGTTTGCAGTCTTCATCCAACACTTCCTGATGCTGTTCCAGGAAGGCGACCAAAGCTTCGCGGTAATCGGCACGTGCGTCCAATGAACCAATAGAGTTAAGCTCAAGACGAACGTGCTCGGAGATACCCAGCGCTTTCCACCAACGTGCGGTTAGCAAAATCAATTCGGCATCGATATCCGGCCCTTGCAGACCAAAGACTTCGGCACCCAACTGATAGAATTGGCGATAGCGGCCTTTTTGTGGGCGCTCGTAGCGGAACATCGGGCCGATGTACCACAAACGTTGTTCCTGATTGTACAGCAGACCATGTTCGATCCCGGCGCGTACACAACCCGCCGTGCCTTCCGGGCGCAGCGTCAGACTTTCGCCATTGCGATCGTCAAAGGTGTACATTTCTTTTTCCACGACGTCGGTCACTTCACCGATGGCGCGTTTAAATAACGGGGTCTGCTCTACAATCGGTAAGCGAATTTCACTGTAACCGTAGCCGCCCAGCACTTGTTTCAATGTGCCTTCAATACGCTGCCATAAAGCTGTATCAGCCGGCAGGTAGTCGTTCATACCACGGATGGCTTGAATGTTCTTTGCCACGTCTTTTCTCTATAGTTTTGATGCAAAAATAAAGCCGATTATAGGGGCTAGCCGTCCCGTGATTCAATGGGGACGCTCATCACCACTATGGGCACAATATAAAGCGGGCCAAGCCCGCTTACTCAACGCTGGACACAACCGCCGGATCAGACCGGCGCCTGATCTTCCAGCTGGTTGATATCAATCCGGTTTTTCTCATCAAGCATCGCTGCTTTGGCGCGAATTTTGGCTTCCAACTGGTCGATCATCAACTTGTTGTCAAAACGTTCCCGCTGGCGTACGCCGTCTTCGTAGAAGCCGCTTTTATTATGCGCGCCGGTCACGCCGATAGTTGAAACCAAAGCCTCTCCCGGGCCGTTCACCACACAACCAATGATAGAGACATCCATTGGCGTAATCAGATCTTCCAGCCGTTCTTCCAGCGCATTTACCGTACCGATCACGTCAAATTCCTGACGTGAGCAAGTTGGGCAAGCGATGAAATTGATACCACGGGAACGGATGCGCAGAGACTTCAGAATATCAAAGCCAACTTTAACTTCTTCCACCGGATCGGCGGCCAGAGAAATACGCAGCGTGTCACCGATGCCTTCAGATAGCAGCAAACCGAGGCCAATAGCCGATTTAACTGAACCGCTACGCGCGCCGCCGGCTTCAGTAATCCCCAGATGCAGCGGATTATTGATTTGTTTTGCCAATAAACGGTATGAGTTTACCGCCAGGAAAACATCAGAGGCTTTCACGCTGACTTTAAACTGGTCGAAGTTGAGGCGATCGAGGATATCAACGTGACGCATTGCGGATTCAAGCAGGGCTTCTGGCGTGGGTTCGCCATACTTTTCCTGAATGTCCTTTTCCAACGAGCCGCCGTTAATACCGATACGGATAGGGATGTTCTTGTCGCGCGCACAGGCAACCACTTCACGGATACGTGATTCGTTACCAATATTGCCGGGGTTGATACGCAGGCAATCCACGCCGTATTCCGCTACTTTCAGCGCAATACGGTAGTCAAAATGGATATCGGCGACCAATGGAACATTGGCGCGCTGCTTAATCAACTTGAAAGCTTCAGCCGCATCCATCGTCGGAACCGAAACACGGACGATGTCAACGCCAACACGCTCTAATGCCTGAATTTGTTTAACAGTCGCGTCAACGTCTGTGGTGCGAGTGTTGGTCATCGATTGCACAGCAATCGGCGCTCCATCACCAATCGGCACCTTTCCAACGTAAATACGCGTGGATTTACGTCGAATGATTGGGGATTCATTATGCATTACACGCTCTCCTTTGCAGTCATGTAGTCACTTATAACCACAAGATCACTCAGCGCCGACGGTCAAACGGGCAACACGGCTTGATTTAACAAACTTGCTTAAATCAACAGGGTTACCTTGATACAAAATGGTGACCGCCCCTGGCGCACCTATCGTCAGTTTATAGGGTGCTTTGCCAGATAAATTCAGGGTCGCGCCCTTCTTCTGAATACCGCTGAACAATGATTTACCCGTTGCATCAACAACCTGCAGCCAGCAATCGTCAGAGAAATTCATCACCAACCCGGCCGATTGGGCAGCGGCAGCGTTAACTGCAGCCTCTGCCGTCGGCAAAGGAATGGCAGGGTTTGACACTTCAGGCAAAGTCGCCTGACTTGGCGAAACTACCGCTGACGAGGCCGGCGTTTCACCTGTGGCTACCGGGGCATTCCCTGCCGCGGCTGGAGCTGTTACCGGAGCGGTTTCCGGTGCCGAAGGCGCAGCTGACGCATTAGCGTCAGACAACGGAACTTCGGTTTTTTCCGCGTTATCGTTTTGATCAGCCAGAGGGACTGTTTGCCCCTCATTTTGCGATAACTGGGCAGAAGACTGATCGGCCATATTGGCGATCTCTGCCTGTTGGGCCTGATGATTTTGCCACCACCAGGTACCGGTCAGACCAATCACAACAAAAACAATGAGCCAGGTGAACATCATCAACCAGCCATCACGTTTCTTGCGCTTTTTACCCAATGAAAAACTCTGCATCGGGGCGACTTTCGCCGCTCTAATCGGTGCCTGTTTTGCCAGCATAGGCAATAGCTCATCTTCAGGCAGACGAACCAGTTTGGCGTATGAGCGAATGTAACCACGCAAAAACGTCGAAGCAAGATTCGCCTGAGCGTTATCTTCCTCAATATCCCGAATAGTCGATACTTTCAGGCACAGACGTTCGGCAACATTCTGTTGGGTTAGCCCTAATGCTTCACGGGCTTGACGCAGGCGCACACCTGTCGTCTCTGGAACAGTTTGATCTTGGGAGGCTTCAGTATTCATTAGCTAGAAAGTGCTGGTACTGTTTGGATTGTGGAAAACTTCGCGCAAGCTGCTTGCCATAGCGTTGAACGCTATCCTGGCGACCTGCCAGCGCGGCGAAACGAATTTGTAACCATAAACTTTCGGCACTGGCCGGAAGAACATGTTGATAAACATCCAGTAGTAGTTGCGCCTGAGCGCGTTTCCCTTCTCCAAATTGCCTTTCGGCCTCTGCAAGCAGCGACCCACCTTTATCAGGATCATACTTCAACGCTCGGCGGAGCAACACTTTGGCCTGGTCATTTTGATTAGCCCGCAAAAAACAATAACCTGCATTTTCCAGACTATCTGCAACTTGACCGTAATCAGGTAACAAAGCCGCAGCGCTAAACTGCTGTTGAGCCGATACATACTGCCCTAAACCACACAGAAACGCACCGTAATTATTCAGTACGGTGCCATTTCCTGGAGCGAGCTGCATCGCTTGCTGATAACGCTGTTCTGCGGCGCTGTTTTCACCGACGCGCTGTTCGTATAAAGCCATGCCCAACTGAGCTTGATAATCCTGCGGAGCGGCATTCACGGCTTTTTCCAGATTCTGACGGGCAGCAGGTAAATCTCCCTGCGCCAGATAGGCTAAACCAAGCTGTAAACGCGTTTGACCTGCCGCCGGCTGGTCAACCTTATTCGGAGATGACCCCGAACATCCGGCCAAAACCACGGCCGCCAAACATGCTCCCCACAGTATATTCAGCTTCATGCTCTTCCAATTGTCCAGTTGCGTAATGGCAAGAACCTGAATAATTGACGACGCATCAGGCCCTCATATTTGCTGTATTACCTACGCGTAACACCTGACATCTTGCAGATTAAAACTTAAATAACAGTCAGTTAAACGGAGCTAAACGCCCCGTAAGGTTCAGACTGTCTTAACCGCTATAGGTTCCCCGGCCATTTTCTTTTTCAGCGTGCGCTTGGTACGGTCAATCACCTCACCCGCCAATTGGCCGCAGGCTGCATCAATGTCATCGCCGCGGGTTTTACGAACAATAGTCGTAAATCCGTATTCCATCAATACCTTGGAGAAACGATCTACCCGGCTATTGGAGCTACGGCCATAAGGCGCGCCTGGGAAGGGGTTCCATGGAATCAGGTTAATCTTACACGGCGTGTCCTTCAAACACTCTGCCAGCTGATGAGCCTGTTCGGTGCTGTCATTAATGTGATCCAGCATAACGTACTCAACCGTTACCCGCCCGCCGTTGGCGTTCGATTTCGCTAAATAGCGACGAACCGCCGCGAGGAAAGTTTCGATATTATATTTACGATTGATTGGTACGATTTCATCACGAATATCATCGGTTGGCGCATGCAGAGAAATGGCCAGCGCCACATCAATCATATCGCCCAATTTATCCAGCGCCGGAACAACACCTGAAGTAGACAGGGTTACGCGACGTTTAGACAAACCAAAACCGAAGTCATCCATCATGATGTCCATCGCCGGAACCACGTTATTCAGGTTCAGCAACGGCTCGCCCATTCCCATCATAACGACGTTGGTGATCGGGCGAGTGCCGGTTGATTTCAGCGAACCGATAATTTTGGCCGCACGCCATACCTGACCGATAATTTCGGAAACACGAAGGTTACGGTTGAAACCCTGCTGAGCGGTTGAGCAGAATTTACATTCCAGAGCACAACCAACCTGAGAAGACACGCATAAAGTGGCGCGATCGGCTTCAGGGATATACACGGTTTCAACCTGCTGGTCGCCAACTTTGATCGCCCACTTAATGGTGCCATCCGCTGAGCGTTGTTCTTCTGCCACTTCCGGCGCCCGAATTTCAGCCACGCGCTGTAATTTTGCTCTCAGCACTTTATTAATGTCGGTCATTTGCTCGAAATCATCGTAGCAATAGTGATACATCCACTTCATGACCTGATCTGCCCGGAATGGTTTTTCACCCATTTCAGCGAAAAACTCGCGCATTTGCTGACGATTCAAATCGAGCAGGTTGATTTTGGCGGTGGCCGGCGCTGCTACCTGCACTGCGCTGTCGGCAGCAGGAGAAGCATCGGGTTGAATTGTTGCAGATAACTGTTGTTCAGACATGAGTTGTCGTGGCCTCGTTGTTACACTTTGCGGCGCTGTGCTTTAAACCGGGTGGCACTTAAAGAAACGGCGATGGATAAATAATAAAAATGCCCCGGTAGAGCTGGCTCATCCGGGGCGCGGCATTGTACGAATTTTAAGGCATGGATTCTACGGTTGAAAGGGCATGGCCGCATTTTTATTGTGTCAGCCGATGAAAATTGCCCTGACCTCCCTTAAATCAACCTATTAGCTGCGTGGAAAAATTTCGTTTTCGCCGAAGAAATAAGCGATTTCACGTTGTGCAGACTCAACGGCGTCAGAACCGTGAACAGCGTTAGCAGTAAAGCTATCGGCAAAATCAGCTCGCAGAGTACCTGCCAGCGCGTTATCCGGGTTGGTTGCACCCATGATGTCACGGTTGCGCTGAACCGCATTTTCGCCTTCCAGAACCTGAACCATGATTGGGCCAGAGGTCATGAACTCAACCAAACCGTCGAAGAAAGGACGGCCTTTATGTTCTGCGTAGAAGCCTTCAGCCTGTTCTTTGGTCAGGTGCAGCATTTTTGCAGCAATAATTTTGAAGCCGGCATTTTCAAAACGCGCGTAGATAGCACCGATGTCGTTGTTAGCTACTGCGTTTGGTTTGATGATGGAAAAAGTACGTTCTACAGTCATGACAACCTCTATTTGATTTCTAATATTGACCGGACTTGGAAACCACCCTGAATTAGCGTTGCCGCTTGGCTTACAGGCAGATTCTTTCAAGTAATTTTTGCGCCGACCCTGTTAAGTGGTCGCAGATTATATGTGTGCCGAAAGCGCTTGCCTATGGGAATGACAACAATTTATTAAAAAACTGTTATCTTAATTCCTCATTTTTGTGCACAAATCACATTTCACATAAAAATCAAGTAAGCGGATAAAAAGCTCAGGGTATTAACCTGTTACCGACCCGCTCAGATCTATCATTCCTATCTTGCCAAAAATTGTCAAAGTTCCTCAATAAACCTAAAGCCAACTTTTTTCTTCACTATGGCCGAAGGCTGGCTGATCACGCTGGAAACCAATGTGCGTTTCCCTTTTTCGCTCAAATAATCGGCCAACGCTCTGATTGCAGCGGTGCCGGCTCCTCTTATTGCCCCCTCAGCCTGCGGATGCAATACGTAGGTCGGATTTGTCAGAGAACCGGCGATCCCGACGTCAAATTCATTGATATCTACCGCCATGGTAATACTGACGATCTGTCCAGACAAACGCACAATCACATAGATGTAGTCATCACGACTGGTTCTTAACCAGCTTTGTGTCACATCGCTCACCAAGCGCGATGCTTCATGCAGCAGCTCCATGTGATTGACTTGTTCAAGAGGCTCACCAATTTCCGTTGGCAGGTCAACTCTGGCAGGCAGTTTTACTTGATGATAAATCTGCCTCCATTCATCAATAATCGGGATAAGTCGCTGTCTGGCAGCCTCCGTCGCTTCAGTCGTACCACTTATCACTTCAATATCGAAATGCTGTTCGGGATGTTCTACCCAGCGTTCCCCATGCCGAATTCTGGGAATGGTTTCGACAAAATGAAAATCTTGCAGCGACAGCTCATATCGTCCAAGAGGTAGTGATTGCACTGCCTGAGGAGTTCGCACTCTATCTTCATCTTCACTATTCCCATGAAACAGATAGGCCGCATAGCTAAGCTGAGAAAACTCAAAAGCCGTTTTCAGATTAAAAATGTCCTGGCTTCCAGAAGATTGAGCACTTTCCCTGAATAACGTCTGGACTGTGTTAATCAGACGAGTTTCAGTTTCAATATCAGATACGGCATGCCCGGTATCACCATTTCGTATAATTCGGTCAATAACTTGTCCAAAATTCTCCGCATTCCAGTTATCCGTGCTGCCACCAAACAGTAAAGTAAAATCGGTGAGAATATTCAAGGTCCATTCAATACATACAGGAGACAAATCACGGCGAGAGCGTAGTTGAGGAAGTAACTGATCTTTCATTGAAACTTTGCAAGCCAGCGCCGTCGCAGGAACCGTTAAGGCCTTACCGTTCATATCGGAATGAACTTGAGTGAGAATACCTTTGGGTTCAGACTGCAAATTTATGATTTGAGGCTCCGTCTGAAAGGTTTCATTCGATTTCAGTTTAGGTAAAGGTTTTGCCGAACCCGATATTTGCAATATCTTATCGTTCGGTTTTTTAAAGAACTCATTGGCATTGCTGACAAATCTGTCAGTCTGATTACAGCTTCCCTGAATCACATAATTATAAATACTGAGCATCGGCACCGACCAGCAAGATAATAATCCCATCACGCTACGGGTTTGTCGGTTGCTTCCCTGCTCTCCTGTTAATACCAGTTTGTCAATGACAACGGGTGTTTCAAGGTTGAAATTACTAACCTTAAAATCAACGGTTTCTTTTCCAGAATTAAAGAGTGAACTAAACAACGGGGAAACATAAGCACTTCTCGTTCCTTTCGACTCAACAAACTGTATTTCAAAATAGTCACCATTGAATCTGGAGAGAAATGACAATCTATCGCTATCATCATTAACCCGAAAAATAAAACTGCTGTATTTATTATGATGCATAAAATACAGTTCTCTATCCTTTACTCGAAGAACACCACCGTCAACGAATGAAATAGAATAGTCATCATCATTATTTATTATAAAACTTATCAATACTTCTTTAGAACTCAAACGTTCATCCAACCAATAATGACCAAAAGCCTTCCCTAAGGGAATGCGCATAACGTCTTTGATTACACAGCGCTGATCGCAAGTAAAGGTATTGTTTTGAAAAACCCGCATACTGGTTATTCTATTATTAATATTTAATTTTTCTAAATCCTGATATGTAAAGTCTTCCGTCAAAACATAATATTCCCCTTGAAAACCATCGTCTTCATAAACAACCGCCTGCATATTTTGGGGAACAGTAATAGAACTTATCTGATCGTTAAGTGGATTAAGAATGTGGTAGTTTTTCCTGCTATGATAGTTATTGCTATAAAGATCGATACTTTCATTTGCCGCCAGACATACTGCACTTCCAGAAAACTCATCACTTTCATAAAAACATGCCGTACTATTTACTTCAAATGAGCTAATCTCATCGTTAAAACCTATTTTAGTTTCGTCTTTAACAAAGTCAGTATTTTGTTTAATAACTAATTTTTCGCCTGAGAAATTAATATCTTTATAAACATTAACAGACAATCCCTGAGGAATAACTACCGATGATATACGGTCATTCCATCTTTCAGGAATACTTTCCACCGAGTTATTTTTTCCAGCACAGAGAGACTCGCCTCGATAACTATCATTCATAAAGAAACAGACTTTTGGCTCATTGGACAATACGTCAAAACAGGAAAATATTGTGATAAAAATTATAATTGATAATATTTTTATATTCATCATCAAAACTCCAATATTGCTATTGATTGTTGATTGTTGATTGTTGATTGTTGATTGTTGATTGTTGATTGTTGATTGTTGATTGTTGATTGTTGATAAATAAAAATAAAAATAAAAA